>CAYWDE010000021.1:0-14319 GCA_964456885.1 uncultured bacterium
AGAAAGCAGCCCGTACAAAATCTCGCCTCACTGCCCGCTGCGCAAAATAATTTCAATATAGAAATCGCAGAGAGATCGATTCTCTGCGAACTCTTCCTTAAAAGCCCTTATTAATCATCCATTTTCACAGATAAAATTTTTCCTATGAACGCTATAACACCCCTTCTGTTCCAAGAAACAGAGACCTCCTTTTGTGGTTACCCTCTCAACGCCGGGCAACTATTAGCTACTGCAGCAGCAGTAGGGATCGCTACCTCCTATGCAATCAAAAAAATAGGGAGATTTGCCTTTAAACCCGCCGTTGCTAAAGAAGACACTTTTTGGGAAACGGTAGCAGCTGTCCCGACAACTGCAAAGAGAGGGCCGGTCATAATTATGGGGCAAACCATATTTCCAACTCTCGAAGAAGGACAACGGCAAATGGCTTTGGCTTGTAATTCCACTTCGGAATACGTCAAAACATATTTGATTAGACCGAATCGAAAGGGAACTGTCCTAGATCTAGGATGTGGTATTGGAGCCAATTCTCTTCCCCTTTTCCAAAAAGGTTGGAACGTAATAGCAATCGATAAAGAATCGGCTGTCATTGCCGAATATGGATACAGCGCGCAAATAATCGCTGCGGCTCAGAAAGAGAAGAGAGGCGAGCTTAAGTTGATTCATAAGGATATCCTTCAGCTGGAATATCGAGAAAAAGTGGACGCGGTCATTGGTGTCGATCTACTCCCTTATATTCCCCCAGCGCAGCTCAAAGCGACAATGGACAAAATTTTTCACGCACTCCGTCCAGGTGGACTATTTATAGGTACTTTTTTCTTTCAACCTGAGAATAAGCACACTTTCACTGCAGAATTGATAGGGAAATTAGGAGCCCATTTTTATCCGGGAAAAGAGTTGATTCTGGAAATATTGACCCGCTCAGGTTTTGAGATTGTAATAGAGAAAGAAAGGGAAAATAGTGATTCCGACAGCTTTCAATGCCTAGAATTTCTCGCCAAAAAGCCCGAAATCGGTGCCTTTGATGAGAAAAAAGTTAGCGCGCTTTATGCAAAAGCGGGCTCTGTATGACATTTATTCCAACAGTATTTCACGCATCTCTCTGTAAGATCGTAGACGATGCCCGCACTAAATCCGATTGTGCAACGGACCGCAATCGCGCTGTACCATTGGGCTGTCGGCATGAAAGCGCCGATCCCCGCATATCCGAAAAAATATTTCAGCGCATAAATAGAAACTTTGTCAACTGAAGCCATGAGGCCAAACTCATAGGCAATACCTAATCCATAATACCCCCCAACGAGAACAACAATGGCTCGGGGGGTCCATTTGATCATAAAAGAGGTCACTTTTTCTGTTGTCGAGGGGGTGGGAGCAATAGGTGTCATGCGCAATCTTTTTTTAAGATAAAAAACTATAAAATGGGGGACCCATTTCTTGCCAAAGAAAATCGAGCTGTAAACCCAGAGATTTTCGTGGACTGCTTCTCCAGTATCGCTTTCATCACCCTCTCTTCGGCCAGAATCTCCACCTGTTTTTTTGCTCGAGTCACCGCTGTATAAAAGGCTTCCCGCCCAAAATTTTCAGACCCTTCAGGAAAGAGGGCTAGTACCCTTTCAAATTCACTCCCTTGGCTTTTATGGATCGAGAGGCAGAAAGCGACCTCAAAGGGGGGGAGTTTTTTAAAAGGGACTGGATGGGGGAAATAGGCGGTCCCGTCGCGCAAGAAGAGATCGGCCCCCTTTTTCCCTATAAGGACTCCACATGTGCCGTTGTAGAGATCTTGGCTCGCCGCATTGCTTGTGATCATAATTGGGATCACCCACCATTGCCCAGGCCGGATCTCCCCCCTCATTTCCCGCACAATCTGCTCATTCAAAGCATCGATCCCAAAAGGGCCTTGCCGCAGAGCGCCTAAAATCCGGAAAGAGTGGAGGTCCCTTAAACATTTTTCCGGATCTGGTTTTTCCCAAGAGAAGAGAGGATTGATCCGCTCATAGAGCCTTTTCACCAAAGAGGAGTCAAAAGCCCAAGACAGAATATAAGAATTTTCAATCGGAAGCCCCTGATTGATCGCTCCCGCAAGGGCATGAAGCCCTAAATCCTCTGTCCGCATCGATTTTTGCAAACGGACTCCAAAGAGATCGGCCATCTCCCTAAAAATACTCCCCGCTTCAACCGGGGGGAGTTGATCGGGATCCCCCATCAATACAAGGCGCGTTCCAGTTCCAATTGATTCGAAAAGCTGCGCAAAGAGGGGCACATCGATCATCGAAGCCTCATCGACAATCACCAGATCTGCATCGATTTTCCGGCGAGAAAAAAGGTGGCTCTCCCCCGGAGAGAGGCGGAGTAGCCGGTGTAAGGTGGTCGCCTGGATATCAGAGCCTAAAATCGATTGCAAATGGGAGGCGGCCTTTCCAGTGGGAGCTGCTAAAACGACCTTATACTTCTCTTTTGTCTTAGTCTTTAAAAGGAGGCGGACAAGGGCTGCCGCCGTATAGGTTTTTCCAGTCCCCGGCCCTCCGCAAATGATCGAAAAGCAGTTTTGGAAAGCTGTTTCCACCGCTTTTTTCTGCATAGGCAAAAGGGGGATGGATTCAAGTTCCCGCTCAAATGCCTTTGGATCGTGAAAAGGGGGAGGGCGCAATCCGTTCAGCCGGGTGATCTGTTCCAGAAGGTAGGTTTCAAAAACCCAATTCCGTTGCAAATAGTACCGATTTCCTAGCTTTACAACAGGCGCCTTAGGGAATAGCTCCTTCCCCTCTTCTACAACTGTATTCGGGAGCTCTGGCACATTGGGATTCTCCCAACAAAGGTGCCCCTCCCTAGAGATACGCATGAGGCTGCTTAAAAACTGGGCCCGCTCTTCGGTATAGGCCTCTTTCAAAACTCGTTTAGCAAAAAAGGAATCTAAATGGGTCACTTCTCACCTCTCCCTATCAATAAATAGGCTCCCCCGCGGACAAAGAGATAAAAAGCGCCTCCAAATGGGGCTTTAAAGTGGCGCTGAATCGCCTCTCTATAAAGATCTGCTTGAAGGCCATAGTCATGGACATCGATCGCTTTCTGTAAAGAGCTGGGTTGATAATTTTCTAGCCAATTCGATTTCCAGTCGACAAAATAGACCCGTTTTTGGTGATAGAAGATGAGATCGACTACCCCTTTGACAAAATGGGGGGAGGCAGAAAAAATAAACTCCATCTCCACTTGAAATTTTTCAATTTCACTCAAAGAAAAGAAACCTTCATCGGTTTGTAGAGGCATAGAGACCGTTTCCCGAACCATTTTCTGAATCGCCCCTTTCCAAGGCAAAAGGGGGGAAAATGACAAATTCTCTTCGACTAGAGCATCGATTAGAAGAGGATGGCGCCAAATCGGCTCTTTGGAACCAAACAGTTTTTCGAAAATAGAGTGGATCGCAATCCCTGTTTCGGGGCCTCGAGGCATCGTTTGTAAATTGAATAGATCTGCCGGAGGCTCAACCCACTTCACATGGTGCTCTTTTGTCTCGGCAAGAGTAGTGAAAGAGGAGAGGAAGGAGGGGGTAAAAGGGCGGGGAGCGGGTAAAACTTTAGGAGGCTTTGGCTCCTTAGAAAAAATAGGAGATCCCAAGTTGATTGGGAGAGAAAGGGTTTCCACTGTGAGAGATTCCTGTTTAGAAAGGGCCCTTAAGTGCTCTGTAAACGACCCCTCAAAATGGTGGGAAAAGAGTTCTATCGGAGAGTGGGTCCCTGGATCAATCTCTCTTTCCGAAAGTGCTACTGGAACATAGAGCCTCTTTTTCGCCCGGGTCATCGCTACATAAAGTTGCCGTTTCTTTTCCGCATCGAGCTCTTCAATCTCTTCTGACTTAGGTGTACGGGAAGCAAGCCCCAAAGCAAAGACCACATCGAATTCGAGCCCTTTGCTAATGTGGAGCGTCATGATTTGAACCGCCTCCTCTTCCACCCCCATCCGTCTACCGCCCCCATCTGCTGCATTGAGCTCTTTTAGGTGTTTCAAAAAGCGGGCTAATCCCTCAAAGGAAAAGCCCTCTTTTTTCTCCCAAATGAACAGGAGCTCAAAAATCTGCATCCCATCTGAATCGAGAACGAGCTCTTTCGCAAAAGGGACAAGCCCTTTCTCTTCTAGAAGAGCTCTATATTCGGCGAAAGAGAGATCGGCCTTAGCAAAAGGGCCTGCCATCACAATCTGAGCCGCATTCTTATCATGAGGGGAGAGAACTGCAGCAAAAAGCTCCTCGATCGCTCGAAACGAATTTGTCTGTCCAAGAGGTGTATGGCTTTTGGCAACGGCAGGGATCCCCCGTTTTTTTAAAAAATCAATTGCCCGTTGCGACTGGAACCGATCCTTAACGAGGATCGCGCACCGTTTCAGTCGGAGCCGTTCGATTTCGCTTACAGCATAGGGTAAAAATGCCTCATCAAAAAGGGCATTTGGCTCCCCTTCTGCTAGAAAAAAATGGAGGGCCCCCTTTTCGTCGGAAAAATCAGATTCAACCTCCGCTCCCGCCTGCACTGGGTGGTAAGGGAGTGTGCGGCTGAGCTTTGGCAACTGGAGCCATTCTCTTGCAAATAGGGCGTTGAGAGCTCCGATTAAGCTCTTGGATGAGCGGAAATTCGTGTCGAGATGGTAGAGGCATTGTTCTCCCAAAAAATCGCGCGCTTTCAGATAGGTGTAGACATCGGCCTTTCGAAACCGGTAGATCGATTGCTTCGGATCGCCCACTAGATAAAGGGCTCGGATCGATTCTCCGAAGAACAGTTTTTGAAAGATGTCCCATTGGACAAGATCGGTATCTTGAAACTCATCGATGATCGCTGCCCCATATTTTTTCTTTATATGTGCTGCAAAGGCCTCCATTTCTAACGCTTTTTTCATCTGCGCTAAAATCCCATCGGGATCGAAATACTCCTCTTGAGCGAGCACTTTTTGAGCGACTCGGTTCCAAGCCATTTGCAAAACAGGGAACACCTTTTGCTTCACTAACGGAGCTATATGAGTCAGACCCCAATCAAAAAAGCCGGGATAGTGGAGAAAACGGGGCTCTTCAGTTTTTACTTTCCGGTTCTGAGGGGCTAAAAAGTCGAAAAGGGACCCCTTCTCTTTAATCAAGAGGGGGAAAAGGGTCAGATTTGCCAAAGCCCTCACCTGACTTTCGAAATCCCCCTTCACTAAAGCCTTATAGTTCTTCTCTAAACTCCGGAAATCTTCGAGGAGCTTCTCCTCTTCGATTCCCCAAGGTTGTAAAGCGGCTTTACATTTAGAGGAGAGCTCCGCAAAAGAGTCAGATAATTCCACCTCTTCCATACGGAGGAGCCGCTCTCCGATCTCCTCCATCGAATCGAATTGCTTCAAAAGGAGGGCAATCTGCTCTTTGCAAAGCAAGCTCTCATCGATCCCATTTTTCAAAAAATCGAAAAGGGCCAATTGGAGTTTCTCTGGGATTTTAACCCCTTCATCAGGATTTGAAAGAGACCCCACATTCGCCTCGAAAGCACACTCTTTCAACATCCGATAGCAAAATCCATGGATGGTAAAGATCTGGCAGCGGTCAAAATCGGCGAGGGCGTCAGACAAAAGGCGTATCGCCTCTTGAGAACCTAGATAGGGGTTTAGATAGGGCCAAATAGGCTGTTTATTCTGGATAAAAGAGAGCGCTTTTTCAAGATTGGTCCGAATCCTCCCTTTCAATTCACGGGTTGCAGCGCGTGTGAAGGTGACCGCAAGAATCTGCTCCACCTCAATCGATTCTAAAATAAGGCGTACATAGATGTGTTCGATCGAAAAAGTTTTCCCAGTCCCTGCAGAGGCCTCTAGCAAGTGAGGCCCGAACAGGGGACAATCGAGGGCCAGACAATCAAATCTCTGCATAGGCTATTTTCTCTTCAGAAAACAGTATCGCAAATCGGCGTTAGGGACAACAAGAGGAAACTAGTGAGGCAGTTTTTGCTCGTGCGCCTCCATTTTCTCTAAGAGGTAATTGAGAGTACACATTTTCTCTTTCGTGGTTGTGAACTCCCTGCGCGCCTGTTCAGCTGTCAGGCGGAAATGGGGATCCGGATTGACCATAGCCAAGATCGTATAGACGATTCGATCTTCTGTTTTTAAATCTCCCCTTAAAGTTTTATTTTCTTTTGGCAACTCGTCAATATTGAAAAGGAGTTTCAAGCACTGCCCAAGGCTGTAGACATCGCAAGCGAAAGGGGCTTTAGAAAAAATTGTAATGCTGTTTTGATACAATGGATTGCTCTGTAATTCAGGGGCTAAAAAAGGGGCTTTCATCGCTGCAGGGAGAAGTGTTTCTTCAAGACTTGAGTCAACAACACGAGCAAATTCAAATCCCCCAATCACCGCCTCTGCCTCAAAATCTTTTTTAGGATCGATAAATAGGCTTGAAGGTTGAATAGAAAAATGGGCAATCTCTTCGTGATGGAGCCGCGCAAGCCCTGTGAGTAGGTCTTCAGCTATTTTTACTTTTGCTTTAAGAGTCAAAGGACGTCTCCCTTTAAGGGTAGATTTAGACCTGCTATGAGACCCGGCTTTAGAGGAGCCATTTAAAGAAGAGATAGGAGAGCTAGGCCCCTCGTTATTAAGGAGTAAATCTCGGAGCGAATTTTTATATCTCTCATGTAAAACATGAAACCGGTTTTCATCTGGGTATTGGGAGGTTTTGTAGATCTTTAAAATTCCTGGAGTCTTTTGGAACTCCGCTTGTGCACAGGTTTGATAGATTACAAATTGTTGTAAATGTCTAATCTCTTTCCGTTGAGGATTTGCTACTTTCCCGCTCAAATCAACACCAAAAGAATCCCCATCACGATCGACATAATAGACGAAAATATCCCCATCTTGAAAATACTCAACATCGAATTTTCTCGCATCTGCACCTGGGAAATAGAGAGAAGGGATATTTTTCTGTTCGCACTCCTCTTTCCATTTTCTCCAATTATCTTCGAGAAAGGAGCGGAGAGGACTGATTTTTTCATCTAGCCATTGACCCGGATTTAGCTGTTTCATCCAGAGCTCAATAGGTGGCATGTCTGTCAAAGATTCAGAAGAGGTTTTAGAAGAACGGCCAATTGAGCCAGAACCATTCTGTTGGCTATCATTCGATCGCCATCTTCCCCTTTGCCTTTGAGAGGGGGAGTTCCCTCCACTTCTAGAATTTAGACTATCTAAAGAGAGATCTTGGTCAGATAAACTTTCAAATCGGCTACCCGTTGGCAGCCCCACTCTCTTTTTTGCGCAATCGCCTATTTCAGCCAAAAACTCGGCAAATCGTTTGTCCGAACAAGCTTGATACACCTCTTGCGGGGTCACTGAACCCCCTTTCGCTACCGTTAATCTTTTAGCGAAGCTTTTTAAATTGATCTCTTTTCTCTGCATCTGCCCATCAATCAAGAGACTCATTTCGATAAAGCGGGGTAAAATCGCTCTACAACACTTTGTTTCAAGGGGTGGGAGCTCCTTTGCATTAAGAGGGACAAACTCAGCAGCCTGTTTAGGTGTTTGGCACCGGAACAGATATTGAGGATCGTCTGGAAAGCAGGAGATCTTTAGCCTCTCTTCTTTTTTTAAGCAGCAGCTCCAAATAGATGTTGATTCTGGAATTACACACTGAAAGGTAATGTTGCTCATAGCGCCCTACTTGTCTTGATTTAATTATAAGAAAAAAATACCCGATCAAAATTTTTTGAAATTTTGTCAAAAACTATATGGATCGGGTCATTTTACATCTAGAACGATCCAAAAGTTTTATTTAAAGCACTTACGATCAATTAGCAGCGACTCAAGCAAAAACTCGGAATCGGCCCCTATTTGTTTTTAGATTTGATTGTGAAAAACTGAAGATTGCGTTAATTTATTAGTCCATTCTAAAAGGAGCTTTTATGTCTGTAGCAACTATTAGCGATTCGACACTAAACGCCCCTTGTCAGACAGGAGGTTTTTCGCTTACAGAAACAATCGAGAGAAATTCGGCCTACGTTCTTTCTAAAGTTTATAGATTGGGGCTAAATATAATACGGAATCCGGTCACTATTTTCTGCACCACTCGATGGGTTGCTGAAATGGTCATCAACAAATGTACAGAAGCATACTTAGAAAAAAATAAACTTCAAAAAGCAACGCTCATCAAAACGGCGGTTAAAGCGTTCGATTTTTTCGGAAGCTTTGCAATTGCTTGGGCTCTTCTAGCCTTAGGAGGGATCCCTTTTACAATAGGTCGTGCTATTACAATCCTCTACACAAATCTCCTCTATTCAGCTTTCATCAATCTCCTCAACGATAGTTTTGGATTTCCCACTATGGACGCTTTACTCCAAGAAACAGAAAATGGGTAGCCCTTTTCGCAAGCCTCTATTTTGTTGCCTAAAAATTAAGATAGGGTTAAGATTTTTTTGGCTTTAAACCAAGGAGTATTTATGGCTTCCATACAACTACAACAAGCAGCGTCAAGTGCTATCGTTTCAAGTCTCTTCTCTGCAACAGCAGCAATCACAATCAATCACCCAGTTGGTCTATTTGGGGGAGCTCTTTTTGGAGCAGTTCATAACCTCACCCATATTGCCGTACACAAAGGGTTGGATTCATTAGAACTAACCGATACTTTGCTCAAAACAGCCTCTCGCGCAGCTAGTTTCTTCGGAAGTACAGGCGCCGCTTGGTATGCTTTGGCTCTTGCAGGATTTTCAGTGACATTCACTGAAATTATCATCCTTACAGGGGTGAGTATGCTTGTTAAAGCTGGCGCTGAACGGATTTCTCACCTATTTGATACTTCGGTTCAAACTTCAATTAAAAATGCATCCCCTTAGGGAGCACAAGCCATGGAGGTCGATTTAAAAGACCTCTTTGGCCCTTTTTGTTAATGGGTAAATTTGTAGAAGTCCGCTAAATGCCTCTTGCAAAAACGGGGCCCAATTTGAATAGATCTCTTGTGCGCAAGGCAGTTCAGCACAAGCAGAGACCCACTCAAGGGTCGGATCTTCAAAAAGAGAACCTTTTTCCATCTTTTTTTCTAACTCCTTAGCTCCTTTGCGCAAAATAGAGTCAACCCAATCGGGAACAAGAGGAGAGGGGGCATTGAGAGAATGGAAATAGTACTCAATGAAACCTTTTAGACTCTCTGCTGGATTTTCCAACTGTTTCGTTTTCCCATTCTTCAACATCCAGAGTTGGGGCGCATTGAGAGAAAGCGCTACAGCGAGAGCTTCAGGCCATATTTTCAGAACGCCCGATAGAGTATCATCATTTGCACAAATAACCCCTTTTAAAGTGGCCTGCCTTGCTTCTCCCACAATACGTACAGTGAGGTTGTCCCATGTTAGCTCAATAGGTGGTGCGGTGTAGTGATCCCCCTCCCATTGGGGGGTAGAACAACTCTCATTTAACACTAAAGAAAACGGCTTGAGTTGCCACTCGTCGAGTTGCATTTGCCACTTAGAGGCTTTTTCTAAAACCTCGAGCTCCATCGCTTTCCCAAAAAGCCCTGGAGGGAGTTTCCCCTCTAAAAATTGCTTCCCCAACTGAGAGCGTAAAAGTTTCCCTTTTTGCAAGGCAAATGTCTCTTTCAGTTCGTTATCGAGATAGATCCCGTAAACTTTTTGCAAAAAGAACTTCCAAGGATGGCTCGCTAATTGCCTTAAATCGGAAAGAGAGACGGTATACTCCCCTTCAGGAAGTTCTGTTTTTTTAAAAGGGGGCCAAACAAAACTCTTTTTATATGAAGGGAGTTCGATTCCCCGATAGTGGGTGATAATCTCAGAACCCGTGACACTCAAAAGCTCCTGAACTAAAGGGGAGGGGCCAACAGCTTTCCCCTCATCTGGAGAGAGGTGGCCATAACTGATCCGGAGAAATTCACGAGCGGAAAAAATCGTCTGGAGAAACAGATACCGGTCTCGATCGGCCCGATCAGGGATCTTTTGCTTTAAAAGATCTAAAGAGGTTGAAGCGGGGATTCTGGGGAAACTCTCCTCATCCATACCGATCAAGAAAAGGGCCTTTGCTGGAATAGATGCCCCCTCTTCAAGAGGAGCAAACTGGACTGCATGGAGATAGGAGGCGTGAATTTGCACTTTACATGGACGGATTAAAAGATGTTCAATCACTTCTGAAGGGTAGAGGCGCTCATCTTTGAAATTCCTTAAGTCGATCAGCAATTGCCGAAAACAGTTTTTAGCCGCTATATCAGCCTCATTCTCTAAATCGGGGAGAAGGAAAGTCTCTACAGCCATTTCTAAACTAGAGGCCCAAGAGATCAGGGTTTTCTCCCCTTTAAAATCTAGGTTTTTTAAGAGAGAAAGAATTTCGATGAGAGTCTCAAACCGGTCTGGATCGACTTGAAACGGTTTGAAAAAGACGATCGCATCGAGGAGCCGATCGAGCCCTTTTTCCCAAGAGCTCCCATCCTCATAAGGGCGATCCCCCAGCATCTCTTGCAAAATAGATTTTCGGTGATCTCCATCAAGACCCCATTCGATCTCCGCCTTAGCAATCCAAGAGCGGTACCCCTCCAAAATTTCTGTATCCCATCCTTGCTTCCGGTAAAAAGCGGGCGTCTCAAAAAGGGTGAGGATCTCTTTTGCATCCCATCTTCCTGAAGCGAGGCGTAAAAGGCGGATCAACCCTTGCCTAAAAGAACTTTGAGGCGCGGCATCTAATCCTGAAATACGGTAGGGAATTTCATTTGAAAATACAAATTCAATCAGTGGAACATAAGGCTCAATATCTGGGGCTAAAACAGAAATTTCATGGTATGGAATATTGAGCCGAAGAATCTCCTCTTTCAAAGCTTCGATCTCTTTCAGGCGGGAAGAGCCGGTCAAAATCACCCGGATTGAATCGTCGATCTTTGGTTTTTCCGTTTCTTGAAACGTCAAGAGATCGAATTGGATCTGCTTTAATAAACAGTTCGGCTCTAGTGAAGGGTAGGCCTCTTCTGTATCGAGATCAAATCGATCAAAAATTTTTAATGTCTCTCTTCCAAGTTTTCCCCAATTGGCTAAATTCTTCGGAGCCTCTCGAAGATAGGCATCGAGCTGTTCTAAACTCTTTTTCGAAACGGACCTTTTTTTCCAATAACGGTGGAGGCTTCTCCTCTCTCTATCAGAGGAGAGGTCTGCCCAGAAATCTATACAGGGGGAAAAAAGGTAAACAGATAAAGAGGGGGCTCGAAAAAGGGCCTCCCAATAGACGGGAGGGAGAAAATCGATCCCAAAACAGATGATCGGCTCCCCTATTTGAACTTCTTGCTGTACGGGGAGCTTCCAAGGCCCATCAATAAATAATTTTTGGACGATCTGATGTTGCCAATGGGGGAGTTTTTCCTTGAACAGGTGGGGAGCAAACTGCCCATACTTATAAAAAAGTTGGCTGAGTTGAGAGGTGAGGGATAAAAGCCTCCCCTTTTTTCCCAAAAAATATGAGAGTAGTTGAGGATCGTCGCTCTCGGTTAAAGCCCCATAAATCAGACAGAACATCTCTAGTGAACTAAGAGACGGAGGGATCAACTGCTCGATTTCCACAATCTTCAATCCCATAGCAATCCCTTGCCGCTTAGCAATTTCCAAAAGGAGCCACTGCCTGATATGGCTATTTGGAACGACAATTGTCCGGGTCGTTAAAGGATCTATTGGATTTTTTTGAATCTGATGGAGCAGCTGATCTACCAGTGCATCGAGCCGATAACTCAAAAATAAATTGTGCGCCATAGAAAGCAGTATCTCAAATATAGGCTTGCTCTTGCAATCCGTTTTCTGTTGCAAACAGCTCTTAAGAGGAGATAACCTTGTAGAGTACTTAAAAAAACCGTAAAAAAATTCATGCGTTGGCCGTTTCAAAGCGATTTTAGATCTTTCTACTTTCTCAATGCGACCCAGTTCTTTGGCGCGCTCAATGACAATATTTTTAAGTGGCTCGTGATCTATTTATTGATCAATGTCAAAGGTCCAGGGCAGGCCAATGCTATCCTCTCGCTCGCGGGGGCTATCTTTGTGATTCCTTTCCTCCTCTTCTCCTCAGGCGCTGGAGTTTTGGCAGACCGGCTCAGTAAACGGACCATTATTGTATTCACCAAATTCCTGGAGCTAATTGTCACCCTTTTTGGATTGATTACCGTCTATTTCCAATGGGAATTCGGCGCTTATACCGCCCTTTTTCTTATGGCCATCCATAGTGCGATTTTCGGCCCCTCTAAATATGGGATTATCCCTGAGCTTGTTGAATCTAAAAAAGTATCTAAAGCAAACGGCTCCCTCACCTCATTTACCTATTTAGCGATTATTTTAGGGACCTTCCTCGCCTCTTTCCTCACAGACATAACCGATAAAAATTTTGTTATTGTCTCTGGATTTTGCATTGTTGTTGCATTCGTTGGATTTTTAACAAGTCTCGGCATTGGACATACTGATTCGCAAAATTCAACAAAAAAGATCAATCCCATCTTCTTTTACGAGATCTACCAGACTCTCAAATCGAGCTGGAAAATCCCCTATCTTCTCCCCGCGATTTATGGCTCCTCTTTCTTCCTTTTTATTGGAGCTTTTACGCAGCTAAATATCATCCCTTTTGCAATGGAATCTTTAGGCCTTAGCGAAGTGGGAGGAGGGTACCTCTTCCTATCGACTGCAGTGGGAATTGCGATCGGAGCTGTCTTATCAGGGCAGCTATCGAAAGACAGAGTAGAGCCGGGGATCTCCTGTATTTGCGGTTATTTCATTGTTATTTTCTTTTTTATCCTCTACATCTTCTCCTCTTCTCTGATCATCACGATTATCGTCTTGGGACTTTTGGGCATTTTTGGCGGAGCCTACCTGATCCCCTTTGACTCATTCCTGCAACTCAATAGCCCCGTTGAAAAACGGGGACAAGTGATCGCCGCAGCGAACTTCTTTAGTTTTATTGGAGTGTTGATGGCCTCTTTGGCCCTCTATTTTATTAGTGTTAAATTTGAATTTTCCGCTTCAAGTGGATTCGCTTGGATGGGGATTCTAACACTTATTTCGAACACCATCACTACAGGGCGCCTTTCCGGGCTCTTTTTCCCTTTCTTCGTAAATAAAATCCTCAAACGGTTTAGAAGATTAAAACTCGCATCGCCTGTTCCAGATCCCTCTACGATTATCATTTTACAGAGCAACTCTTGGTATGATGCGCTCCTCCTCTTCTCTTGCCTTCCGAAACTCAAAATTTTGGTTCCTGATAATTACTTCCGCCACTTCCCATGGTTCAATGGTCTTCTAGAGTCGATCCGGATTATCCCCCCTGAGCCCGATATGCGCTCCACTTTAAAAAATCTATTTGGAGAGGCGAAAAGGTTCCAAGGGCAAAACTCTTCCGTCTGCCTCTTTTTTCACCGAAGAGAAGATAGCGCGGCGATTATTGATGCCTACAGCAAAGTATTTGGAAGGCTAAATCTCCCAATCCTCTTTGCACACGGAGTGAAAGAAAAAATTCCAAAGAAATTCCTCTTTTTCCGTTACAATCAGAAGCAGATCACCCTAAGTTTCTCCCCAGAATAACCGCGTCCTAAAAAAAACTTCATATTTCAGCTTTGTGAAAACTGTTGAAAACGGACGATCGTAAATGGGATAGGTTAAACCAATATTATCCTGTTTAAGACCGTCAATTTCGGGCACTTTGAACTGCTCTCAAATATTCGGTGAGGGTGTTCTAAAACTACTCTTAGAAAGAGGAACTTCGAACGGTCTCTTGGGGCTTCCTAAATCAAAAAAGGGGATTGGTTGACTTTTGTTTCGAGGGGGATTTCTGTATTGACTGATGTTAAACTAGTCCGCCTAAAAGCAGGAGCTTTTAGGCGGAAAAAAGGGACTTAGAATGCGTAGATGAATTCCATTTCATACTGCTTGTACTTGAGATTGGGTCCAATCGTCTTATACAATGTATTGGAAAACTTAAAATTTTGAAGAATAGTTAGGTTGTCGGTCAAAGCATAAAGAGCTTCAATTTCGAACCCTTTGTAATTACCGCCGCCGACAGCTGTCTCTTTTGTTGTAAGGCCGCTAGATGGATTCCCATCTATATTATTGGTGTAAAAACCGACGCCCGCCGTATTTCCTCTGCCGATTCCTGTTGAATCGAATTCAGGAACGACTTGCGCTTGCGACCATTGGTAGTTGGCATCAACGGCCCAATCGTATTGCTTTTTTACTACCCCGATAGACATTCCAGCATACCACCCCAAATTTTGTTTTTGACCATTCGTTTGCGGCAAAGGTATTATTACATCACCCACTTTTGTGGTGCGAGGAGCGATATGGTTGCAAAGACCTGCTGCGTAAAACTTGATCATTT
>CAYWDE010000022.1:0-12197 GCA_964456885.1 uncultured bacterium
ACGTGTTGGGAATCTATTTCCACTACAATTACTAGTTTATCTCAGTTGAGATCGACCAACCCTAAGGAAATTGTGATCTCTGAAAATACCTTGTCCGCTCCTTTGAAAACCCAACTTCTAGATTTGGCAAAACAGCGTGGAATAGATTGGGGGAAAACAGGGGAGGTAATAGCTGATAATTTGTTAGAAACCAATCACTTATTTTTTGTTAATAGTATTGCTGTTTCAAAAGAGCAACATTCTTTTTCGGAAGGGGAAATAAAGCCCTCAACAACGATTAGATGGGGGTTGCAGTTCAGCGGGAAAATATTGAAGAAGCCTTCTGAAACAGATCTGAAAGTAGCGATGTGCGCGCTCCTAGGTTCGGAAGATCCATCGGGTCAAAATGCCCTTCGGAAAGTGGCAAAAGAATTTAAACAGGTCGATTTTTACCTCTCTAAAGATCTACAAAATTTGGAATGGAGATTCTCAAACAAAGGGTAAACAAACAATAGTGAAATATACTCTCAGCGATTAGAATTGAGTATATGGATTACAAAAAATGGATCGGAGAAATCGCTGCTCTTTGCAAGCCCCAATCGATCCATCTCTGCGATGGATCAGACGCTGAATTCAACAGAATTGCCGCTCAAATGGTCTCCCGAGGGACCCTTACCCCGTTAAAACGGCCCGGCAGTTTTTGGTGCCACTCCGATCCAGATGATGTTGCGCGCGTCGAAGAATCGACCTTCATCTGTTCCACTAAAAAAGAAGATGCGGGCCCCACCAATAACTGGAGAGATCCCGCTTCGATGCACCAGCATCTTCGCGAGCTCTTCAAAGGCTGCATGGAGGGGCGGACAATGTACGTCATCTCTTACTGCATGGGGCCGCTGAATTCTCCCTTCTCCAAAATCGGCATCGAAATCACCGATTCCCCCTACGTCGTCCTCAACATGAAACTAATGACCCGGATGGGACAATTCCCCACCGGCCCCTTCGTTCCCGGAGTCCACTCCGTTGGAGTCCCCCTTAAACCGGGCGCTCAAGAGACCCACTGGCCTTGCAATCCGAAGCACCGGATCATCGCCCATTTCCCTGAAGAGCGCTCCATCTGGTCTTTTGGGAGCGGGTATGGCGGCAACGCCCTCCTCGGAAAAAAGTGTCTCGCCCTCAGGATTGCCAGCGTCTTAGGGCGCGTTGAGTGGTGGCTCGCTGAACATATGTTGATCCTTGGCCTCACCAACCCCCAAGGGGAAAAAAAATACATCGCCGCCGCTTTCCCCAGCGCCTGCGGCAAAACGAATCTCGCGATGCTCACCCCCACCTTACCCGGATGGAAAGTCGAATGCGTAGGGGACGACATCGCCTGGATGCACATCGGCCCCGATGGGCACCTCTACGCGATCAACCCCGAAGCGGGCTATTTTGGCGTCGCCCCCGGCACCTCTTTCAAGACCAACCCCAACGCGATGCGGACGATCACCCACAACACGATCTTCACCAATGTCGCCCTCACCCCCGACAAAGAGGTCTGGTGGGAGGGGATAGAGACACCACCGCCCCCCAACCTCATCTCCTGGCTTGGAACCCCGTGGGACCCCTCTAAACCTGCCGCCCATCCCAACTCCCGCTTCACCGTCTCCTCAAAGCAGTGCCCCATCTACTCACCAGAAGCCGACAACCCCCATGGGGTCCCCATCTCCGCCATTATCTTTGGCGGCAGACGCAACTCGGTCGTCCCCCTCGTCTTTGAGTCGTTCTCCTGGCAGCACGGGGTGTTCCTCGGCGCTAGCATCTCCTCCGAAATGACCGCCGCAGCCAAAGGGGAGATCGGCAAACTCCGCCACGACCCGTTCGCGATGCTCCCATTCTGCGGCTACCATATGGGGGACTACTTTGCCCACTGGCTCTCTCTCAGTAAACGTTCCAGTAACTTGCCCCGGATCTACCACGTCAACTGGTTCCGGAAAGACCCAAACGGCGCTTACCTCTGGCCCGGCTACGGAGAAAATTCCCGTGTCCTCAAATGGATCTTCGAAAGGGTCTCCCACCAAGCCCCCGCCAAAGAGACACCTATTGGCTATATCCCAACCACCCTCGATCTTACCCATCTCCAGGTTGACACCGAAAAATTGTTCGAAATCGACCCC
Organism: uncultured bacterium; assembly: GCA_964456885.1. Classification (GTDB taxonomy): domain Bacteria; phylum Chlamydiota; class Chlamydiia; order Chlamydiales; family SM23-39; genus REEB52. The sequence continues at coordinate 2,133 of CAYWDE010000022.1, forward strand.
TCCGCTTGGCTAAAAGAGGTCGAAGAGCTCTCTTCCTATTTCACCCTCTTCAAAGATCGCCTCCCGAAACCGCTCCTTGAAGAGCTCTCCAACCTCTCAGAAAGACTCAAAAAGTCACCTTTGTAAAAAAAATTCTTTATAAAAAATTAAGAAAGTATTTAGACTCTTCTGTTCATTCAATAGGGGGTACCTATGTCAGCTATTCAATTGTTCTTCTCTTCCGCTACGCAGACACTCTATGACCCTGTTTCCAAAAAACCGGAAAATCAGCGCATCTCCCGAGCCGCTTCGAAAAGCTTTTTTCACCAAACCAAACGGAGCGTCACCCGCTCTTGGAATGCCGTTGTGATCTCAGTTCAAACAGCGGCAGACAAAGTCTCTGTTGTCGCATTCCTCGTCCTCGATTTAGTCTATCCCTACATAGGGCCCCGTATCCAAATCATCTATTTGCGCCTCACTGGGATCTACCAATCGATTAAGAACGCCTTAGATCAGGAAAAGATCCGGAAAGAGCTCGAGGTGCTTAAAATCAGCCACTATGAGATGTCCCATCACGTTCAAGACCACGATCAGCTCCAACAACGCTACCGCGAATTATTCAATGCCCACCAACAGCTCAAGCAAGAACAACAAGAGCTTGCAGAGACCAACCAGTTCCATGAGAAAATCCTTTCTACCGCCTACTCGCAGGAAACAGAGGCGGCTCAACGGCGGAAAGAGCTCTTAGAAGAAAATCAGAAAATCAAGCAGGAAAAAACTCAACTCATCGAATCGCTCGCCCACTCTCAACAAGAGCTGCTCCAATCTCTCAAAGCCAATCAGGAGCTTCAGCAACAGCTACTGCAGACACAACAAAAATCGACCGATCTAGAGACTCAAATCACCCTCAATGCGACTCTATCAAAGACCCTCTCCCGGATTGCTACAGCCTGCCAGCAAGCTCCAACTCAACAGACAGAGCTCGATCAGGGGCTCGAAGAGCTCCTCCCTCTCCTCCTCACACAAATCGAAGCAGCGCAACAAAAACTCACCCTTGCAAAACAAAATCTCCCCCCTCACAGCTCTGCAAAGGTACCCATCCAGAGTTTTGAGAGGATCTTAAGTACGATTGTCGAGTATCTTAATCGGATACCGCAATCGCTCCGTCTCCATAATGATTGGAATCAGATCATAGAACGTCTTTTAAAAGCACAAGGGGGATAATATGGCCTTGCCAATTGAAAACATCCGCGTTACCCAATTCTCTTCCGCATCTACCGAAGAGACTCAAGAAGATTCTCTCGCCCTGATCGGCAGCCTCCAATCTCGGATCCAGCAATTAGAAAGAGATTTAACCCAAGAACGGGTTGCACGCCATACCGCAGCCCAGCAGCAAGAAGATGCCCTCTTTGTAGAGAGTCAACAGAGAGAATCTCTCTCTCTCCAGCTCACCGCCTCCAATCAGCAACTCGAAACCCTCCAAGCCCTTTTAACCCAAAAAGAGTCCCATCTCCAGAACCTGCAACTAGAAGCGGCCGAAAGCACCCAGCAGATCAACTCTGCCCTTGCTGAAATCACTTACTTAACAAATCAACTTGCCCGAGAGAAAGAGATCCATCAATTTCTTAAAACCCAGCTTGAAAAAGCAAAGGACAAGATCATCCGATTGCAAGGCCTAGTAAGAAGGCTTCAACAGGAGCAAAAAGAGATCGCTTCTGTTCGCCAAGAGCCGGAGCCAAACAATCCTATCGCATCCCTTTTCAGAAAAATCGCTGACGTAACAGCCGATATGATTTGGACAGGGATACATGGTTTCCCATCACATATGTTTACAAAGCGTTAAAATTAAGGAGAAATATGACACCAACAAACCCAAGTAGCAGTACCCCAAGTCCTGCTGCAGTAACAGCCCCAGTGGCACAACCATTTTTCACCAAAGCCAAAACGACCCTTGCTGCCCGTTGGGACGCAACCGTTTTGACTGTTCAAACAGCGTATAAAGGATCGCTTTTAGAGCGCGTTGTGAATGCTGTAGCTAATTTCTTTGCATCTACCTACCAAACTGCAAAGACAGCCACTTGCAGCCTCTGCACTCGCGTTTCCCAGAACATCCCTTATTTCAAGAAAGATTCAACAGCACCTCCTGTTGAACCAAAAAAAGAAGATTCTCCAGTTCTTGTCCCTGCCCAAGCTGTTCAACAGCCGGTAGAGCAAGTGGGTATTTTCACAAGACTCACTAGCTATTTCTGGTAAGCACACAACGGGTGGAAGTCCCTTCCACCCGTCCTCTCTATGATAGAAGATAAGTAAATCTCTCAAGATCTCTAGCTTTTTGCACTAGTTCAGTTTTAGAATTGCAAGAAAGCTTGTTTTTAAGTCTATCTATGTGGTGCTCTATAGTTCGTTTAGACAAATATAATCGTTCTCTGATCAAGCTTGCTGAAGCTCCTCCTGGTAACAAACTAACGACCCGCTTTTCTGCTCGATTGAAATTTCCAGGGTGTACACCTATTCTAGAACTCAAGAAAGGATAGTCCTAGAAAATCGGTTAAAATGTGTCCTTCTGAATAAAATGATAAGACCTGCTGCTTAGTATTTTGAAGCTAGACGGCCTCTCTAATTTCGGTAACTGAATTTTTCAACACAGCCCTTCAAATTCCATTTTTTAGAAATCAGAGTAGCTTTCTATTCAGTTCAAAAGTTGCTGCATAGTGGATTCGATAATAGTTGAGTTTTTATAAATGTCTCTAATTTTTATATATTCACATTTATATTGTCTTGTCTGAGGGTCAGATATTGAAAATGAGATGTAAGCTGGCAATAAGAAATTGTGAGGTGGGTTAAATTGCTTAAGTGCTTCTACAGACACTGTTGGCATTCCTTGCTTTAAAAAAGCTTCGATAAATATGGTTTCTTGGGGATTCTCATCTTTTATAAAATGCCAGGAAAAAGAATAGCTATTCTCTAGCCCATAGCCAAAGAGAAGCCCCATTAAGCATACATTTTTATAGGTGCAATTTTCTCTCCATATTGCATTCCAGAAAGGGGAATCTGGATTTTTCATTTCAAATACTACTGATAATGGGTTAAATTCAAAGCCCACATAATTTCTAAATAAAGAGTAATATTTTTTGAGAATTTTTGCAGTTTCTGCAATATTGACAAAGTAAATATATCGATTTTCCTGAAGATTTGCAGGAATACCTATTTTCCTTTCTATAAAAAGAAAGCGTTTAATGGGTAAATCTTTCAGTTTTTCTTCCCACATATCCCAAGTTTCTTCAAACCAATATTTTTCTTCATACTCCAAACAAGAAGCTTTGAATTCAGCCAGCTCTTTTTTGGATAATTTTTTAAGTGCAGCCTCTTGTAAAGCTAATTTCTCCTCTGGAGTTTTAGAATTGAGAACAAGCTCAGTCATCGGCTTTGAACCGTAAAGTGTGTAAACTCCACCTTCTAAAAAAAGAAATTTTTTAAAAAATTCTTCAAACCGTTCGGTCTCAGATTTAGGGAAAACACCTTCCTTAGTTGGGTGAAAACAACCACTGATAAAAAAAAATAGCTAGAAAGAAAGTTGAGGAAAATTTAGATTTGGAACTCATTATTTTTGAACCCAAAATTAGGAGGTTATTATGCGACTATTTTCCCTTAGCGCAATATTGTTTATCTGCTTTCAGTCTACCCTGTTTGCTAATTTTTCTGACAAGTCACAACTTCTTACAGTAGATTTGGATGCCGAAAAATTCTATGTGCAGCCTGAAGATCTTTGGATAACTAAAGAAGGCATATTCTTATGTAGTAGAAATGGGAAAACAATACCTATCCAAAGCGTTCAATCAGATAATTCGGGTATATTTGTAACCTTTAGCAAGGATAATAGAAGATACGTTACCTATATCTGCCCGGGGTGTGGCGTTATATACAACTGGTGGGAGTTTTGTAATACTCCAGGTTGCCCAGAGAATAGACCCCATTAATGAAGGGGATCAAATCTGATCTGCAAATTCAAATCTTGGAATCTTACTTAGTATTTTGATATTCAGCCCTCAAAAGAGAATTTTAACATTGGATAAAAAAAGAGATCAACCAATTTCTTGGCACTCAACTTGAAAAAGGAAAAGCTAAGATTACCCAATTCAATGGGCTCGTCCAAAGGCTTCAGCAGGGGCGGATAAAAGCCGCCTCTGTTCGCCAAGAACCTGAGTCAAGCAAATCCTCGTTCCTTGGGAGATATCGGAGAACAGAACTGCAAAGAGAGCCGCTTGCAGCCTCTGCACTCGCGTTTCCCAGAACATCCCTTATTTCAAGAAAGATTCAACAGCACCTCCTGTTGAACCAAAAAAAGAAGCTTCTCCCGTTCTTGTCCCTCAACCTGCTCAAGCGCCAGTAGACCCAGTGGTTATTTTCACAAGACTCACTAGCTATTTCTGGTAAGCCTACAACGGGTGGAAGTCCCTTCCACCCGTCCTTCTCTCCTATTAAACAGTTGAGCAAAAGAAATTCATAAGCTAAGCTCGTTCTGCAAATAACCAAGAAGGTGGTTTGTGAATCATTTAATTTCCAATATTCCCAAAAAAATCAACATTCTCCTTACTTTTCTTCTCTTGAATGGCACCCTCTTTGCTTCTCAAAAAAATGAACCGGCTCAATTGAAAATCGAAGAAGATCTTAATGATTATATTGAGAAAATAGATCCGAATATTGAATTTTTACCATTGACTCCTCAATTAATGGCTAATTTAGGAATTGAAAATGCAGCTCAAATTGACGCTGGCTTTTCAAAGTGGTTAATACTGTTTAATGAAATTCCTGGAGAACCCCCCTATCAATTACAAGAAAAGCGAATTCTTCAATTCAAGCGAGATACTTTTAGACCTCTAAAAGGAGTGCCTGAAAGCTCTGAAATTGCCCAAGCAAAAAAATTAAATGAACCTATCCGTATAGGTTTTAGCTCACGCGGGTACCTGCCTGGAGAAAAGGTGGTTTTGCGCCTCTCTTCAAAAGACAAAACTATTTTCAAAGAAATTACAATCTGTCCAAGACCCCTAGTCCTTAAAAAGGCTTCTGGCGAAATATTAGCAAAGGCTTTTCTGTCTAGTCATTCTCCAGAGCTAACAATGTATACGGTCGATGTATTAGGTGTTAAAAAAGAAGAGGAATATAAAATCATTTCCTGTTCCGGAAAGGAAAAACTACAGAAGGTTGTAAAGGGGCCTATTTCTATGGGTATCACTCCAAATGTAGTTGGAGATAAAGGGGGCTTTGGAGAGCTAAAGCTTTGCCTGGAAGATAACTCTTCTTATAAACTAAGACTTCCCTGGGGGTCCCGGTTAACTGAATACAGCAAAGGAGATAGGTAACTTTCTTAAGGAGCGGCATAAAGAATTGTTTTTAGTGCACATATATTTTCCTCAAAATTGCAAAGGATACCTGTAAATACGGAACAGAAAGGATGATAAGCGAGACAAAACCAAGGAATAAAGCGAATGAAAAATGATTTGGATTTCCAGATCTTTTCCATGAAATGCTATAAAAAATTAAAAGAGGGGTCAAGAAATTTATTTCAGAGGTTCTTACAAGTTATCTTTTATTCAATCATAAAAAGGATATATGGAAAGCTGCTAAAGCTTTAATAAATATTAAGAAATCAGCAGCTAATAGAAAGAAAGCCGCAACCCCACTTGCTACTGCATTACAGAAATAGATCATTTTGTCAGTCTTTTTCCAAAGATGCCAAAATTTTAAACTTTTGGGGATCAACAAATAAATGGATATTAGAAACATCCCGATGAAAATCGCACTTTCGATAAAACTCAAGAACCAATAATTCATAAGGACCTCCTATTATGCCAAGAAGTGTAAGGGGGAAAATTTTATTATAAAAGAGAAAACATCAGCAAAAATATAGCTCTGTAATTTTTCCTTTTTTTGATTAGTTGATCTTATGAAATGCAAAACAAGAAGTTTTTCTTATCCCTTTATCTGTTATACTTCCCACCTATGAAACAGTTTATCCGTACAGGCGCCTACGCCCTCATCATCCAAAACAACCAAATCCTCCTTAGCCGTAAAACAGCAGGCCCTCACATCAACCTCTGGGACCTACCTGGCGGAGGCATTGAATTTTCTGAGACACCTCTCCAAGCTCTCCACCGCGAACTTCTTGAAGAAACGGCCCTTCAAACGACCCATCCAATTCTCCTTACTGTCCTCTCCAACCATGGGGAGCATCCCACAGAAAACTACCGTTACCATCACATTGCCATCATCTATCAGCTCACCAACATCACTCCAACCAGCCATACTCCCCAAGAAGAGAACCGTTGGTTCCCCCTTCCTCTAAACACAACCGAGATCACCCCATTTGTCCAACAACTCATTACCCAATACACCCATGGATCCATTACTCAATAAGTATTACTCTGAAGGTAACGAACAACACCGCCTCTCTACTCATCAACTAGAGAGAGACCGGACGCTTTATCTCCTTAAGAAATATCTCCCATCTCCACCTGCTACTATTCTAGATGTAGGCGGAGCTAACGGTGCCTATGCGTTTCCATTATCTCAACAAGGCTATATAGTTCACCTCATCGATCCTGTTGCCTTGCACGTCGAACAAGCAAAATCCAATCCGCTCAAACTCGCCTCCATCACTCAAGGCGATGCTCGCGATCTCCCTTTCCCATCTAGCTCAGCCGAAATTATTCTCCTTTTTGGTCCACTCTATCATCTTCCGCAGCTTCCCGATCGGCAGCAAGCTCTTGCTGAAGCCTATCGCGTTTTGAAGCCGAATGGGCTCCTCTTTGCTGTAGGCATTTCCCGTTTTGCCTCCCTAATTGATGCTCTAAATAAAAACACCCTCTCTGCAAAGCTGCCCCAACTCAAAAGTGATCTCTCCACTGGGATACATAGAAAAACGAATCCCGATCATTTTGTTTTTGGCTATTTCCACCATCCCCAAGAGTTAAAGGAAGAGATCCAAAATGCAGGTTTTTCTCAAACAAGCCTCCACGCAATCGAAGGCCCTGTTTGGGCCGCTTCCCTCTTCCAGCCCCTCTATCAAGACCAAACCCATTGGCCCGCCTTTATCACTCTTCTCGACGAGCTCGACACAGACGAAAGTATTATCGGTGCAAGCGCCCACATCATGGCTATCGGCAGAAAAAACGGATAACTCTAAATTAGATCCTGAAGAATCGGCTTTTTTAGCCTCGCGAACCAGCTATCGGAAACAGCTCATTATTAATCAATAAAGCTGTTTCCAATCATCTAAAGAGAAGCCACTCATGGTGCCGAATTGGCAATAAAATTGGATACATCAAATCGGATGCTGGAACTCCGGGTGGGAGCGAAGAGTTACAAGGTAAGGAGTTAAATTAGGCGCTAAGCCGCTTGCTGGGGAATTGTGCAATAAAAACCGGGGGAAAGGGGGGGGGTGAATTATATAGTAAATAATTTACTAAAAACCCTTCAGATTGCGAATAAATAATTTGGAAAATAAAAGTATTACCTGATACTGTTCGTTAACTAAAAATTTTCTAACGAATCGGTATGATATGAAGCGTAAACAATCCCCTGGCGACCTCTTCTGGAAGTGCTCTAATATTCTTATTAATTCCTCTCTTTTGCTTACTGTTCCGGCTATTTCAGCTTCTGAAGTACCCTCGGTAACCATTCACAGGACATCTTACGGCAGTGGCGATTTACCACAGATACACCCTCTCCAGTCTTTCACTTACGACGATGTACTGGATTTAATTGAAGAAATTGAAGAGGGAGACCTTGAAAATAGATGTTCTGAAGCCCAGCTGAATAAGATCACAGAATTTGTTGCTCTTTTAGCGCGAGAAGGGGTTCTCCCGGAGGATGTGAATGAAAAATCTTCCATAGAAGACGACGTTCGGGATCTTTTGCAGTTAGATTCAAATCGTAATGAAGTCCTCTATTCGCTTTATCGCGGGGGTGAAAATCAGGTCATCCCGAGTGTTTACTACGGCCAAGGAGATATTATATTGTGCAGAAGCTGGGTCAAAAAAAAGTGGGACAATACAAGACATTTTGTCAAGAAACACAAAACGGCCATTATCATCGGCGCTGCAGTCGTCGTTGCAGTCGTCGTTGTTTGTGTTGTCGTTGCCAGTGTAGGAACCGCTAGCACTGTCGCTGGAGCTGCAGGAGCGGGAGTAGGGAGTCTCTCCAGTTCCGATATTGGGCATTCAGGGGAAAGTCCTCAAGAGGGAGAAACTACCCCATCTTTTCCTTCGCCACAATCAGAAGTGCAGTCTCAATCTGCCAATCTAACAGAAATTTTTGATGAACAAGTTTCTTCCCTCAAAGAGATGATCGTAGAAGATGTGATAAACAATTCGGACTTGTCTATGCCAACAGGAGGCACCTTTTTAATAGAAAAAGCTCGAGAACTGGGTTCATTTTTAGCTCACGAAACACTAGACGGTGTTTCTCAGATAACTTCGGCCATCTCTCAGTTAGCGAATAATGTCAAAGATCTGGGCGAAAAAATATTCCCGAATATATCACAAGATAACGAACTTTTCTCTGGCAGCCCTACAGAAAATCATGAATCCCTCGTAGCAACAGGACATGAAAAAATAGATCAAGCCTTTTCGACAGACCAAGCAGGTTTTTATACGCCTGAAGCGAAAGAAGTTGGAAACAACTTTGTTGTTGGAATTATTCCTTTTCCAGGGATTTTTAGTGGGGGTGCTTTCAATGCTAATAAGCTATCGGAAGCGGGAAAAGCCCTCGATAGAGCTGGATTTACAAGAGCTGGGAGAGGCTTAATGAAACATGGATATAGAGAGGGCAGCGTTTTTCCAAAACCTGTTGGGAATCCAGCTCAGGTAAACGAGCATGGTCAAAAAGTATTAGAATCCATTTTAAACCATCCTGAAAAGAAGTTAATTCCTGGAGAATTTGAAAGATTTGGAAAAGTTGTTGATGTTTATGCACCAGGTATTGGGGGAGCCCGTTATACTTCTGAAGGCGAATTCATTGGATTTTTAGAACCATAGGGAATAAAAGATGGAAAAATTTCGTATAACTATTGCGAGCCTTCCCGACAGAGATCGTCTTGTAGCCGAGATTTTGTATGAAGGAGTTCAGTGGGCAGAAATTTCTCAAGAAACGGATAATGCATTAATCATTCAATTTTATTCCCACCCTAGAAAAAAGTATTGGGAATTTACATACGATGAAGCACTCCAAATTCTCGAGCAAGCAAAAAAAAAGCTACTAGAATTGTAAGAAACTGTTGGATCTAATTTTAGCCAGTAGAAATAGTTGCTTTATTAATGCCCAGCTTAGATAAAGAATTCATAGAAACGAAGGGACAGCTTGTTAATTGTAAGGAAATTCAGTTGGCTAGAATAGATAAATTGACGGTAGAAGGTTATATGGAGATGATTATTTGTAAGATTTGGAAACATAAAGACTAGGAAATAGCTTAATTTTATGAGGTCCAGAAAAGAAGCTAGCTTATACCGAAACAACCTGAAGTATTGGTTAATGAAGAGAGTAGGAAAATCAGGAAGTGGAAAAAGAAGTCGGTGTCACCTAAGGCTGAGAAAAAATTATACCCTGATCTAAATCATTTAAAAGGGATATACGTTCAATTTGACGAAATTTATATGAGAAATGAGATTGATATGAGGCCTATTTCCATGATGGAAATCTGTTTAATATTTCAGAGCTGAACAATGAGATCACATTTCAGATGTCTAGTGCTGAAGTGAATTCCTTGGAGATAGAGAAAAATTTAATTCTTTCTAAGGATCATAGAATTCGGGGAATTTTCCATTTGAATAATGTTCAAAACATTCATCTAACTGGCGACTATAAATTAGAAAATCTTTTCGATGTCTTTTATCTTGGCACAGTTTTTGATTTTGAAATCAAAAATAAAACTGTTGAGTTAGGGGTTTTATGGGAGAATTATCCCCCAAAACAGCATACAAATGAATTTACAACAATTGTAATAAAAGCAGATTGCATTTGGTGGGAAAACACCCCTGATTTAAAACACTTCTTATAATATTTTGGAGTAGAGTGCTCCTAGTAAAGAAT
>CAYWDE010000022.1:12207-13990 GCA_964456885.1 uncultured bacterium
GGAAAAAAAAGGTATATTATCTGTAGAGCTGCCGTATGTCCTCTTACCTGGGACGCAGCTCCAGTTGGGTATAGCACTTCCTGAAATGTTTAGGAAATGATTGATTACGACTCTGTACAGCCAGGAGATGTGGGACATAAAATCGCTACAGGGCTAGTTGGCCCTTTGACAAACTTTTTACTCTTTAATTGATTATTCTTTTGATCGTTAAATAACTGAGATGGGAAAAATCAATCCTAAGGTTTTTTGTCAGAAGCAATTTTTTTGAGCGCTTAGTGCTATATGTTTAGAGATGAAAGATTAGTTTATATATAAATTTTAATATTTAAAAATTGAATGGAATTAAATCCAGGCATAAAATTCTTGGAAAAAGGAAGATAAGAGTGGCAAAAGAAGGAGTTATATATCGATCTGCTGAAGAGAAAACAGATGAGCAAGCGCATGCTTATGTGCAGACTCATCAGGCTCCGCACCGATATTTAGCTTATAGAGATATTCCGACTTTCCTCCGTCAATTCGTACATGGTAAGCGGGCTTTAGATTTCGGGGCGGGGACTGGGGCTTCTTCTTCTTTTTTATGTAGGTTAGGCTTTGATGTAACGGGAGTGGATATTAGCTCCGGCATGCTAGAGGAGGCTCGAGCTAACTTTCCTTATATCCAATTTTGCCTTGTTGAGAATTTAACTGCTGCTGCTGATTTTGACGTAGTATTTTCTAGTTTTGTTCTGTTTGAAATTGCTAATAGGAATAATATCGTTAAATACTTAAATAAAGCGTGCTCTTTCCTGAAAAAAGGTGGGATATTTATTGGAATCACTGGAAGTGAACATTTATATTCCTTATTTAGAAGCTGGATGACATTTGATGCATACTTCGAGGAGAATCGTAAATTGTGTAGTGGCGACATTGCTAAGCTTGCATTAAAACACCCTAAAATGGAATTTTATGATTACTATTGGAAAGAACTTGATTACTTGGAATGCTTTGCAAAAACAGATTTAAAAATTTTACAAATTCACCATCCTCTAGGTTCTCTAGAAGATTCGTATAATTGGAAGGATGAGCTTTCCTATTCACCATTCACAATTTTTATAGCCAAGAAAAATTAATGAACTTGAATTATTAGAAAATTTATATAAATTGCTTAGCAATTTTTGGAATTTTGATTTTAAAATATTTAAGGGTAATAAGAAAAGCGCCCGATGTAATTGGGATCAAAAAAACAAAAGATGGATTGCTGTTTGAGATAAACCAAAAGCAAATACTTGTAATTATAGTCCATAGAATCCCATCGGAAATATTAAAACTGAAAGCTATTCCTGTATACCGTACCTGTACTGGGAACAGGCTAGCTAAGAGGGATGGTAAAATCGAGGCGTGAATACTAAACAAAAAAAGCATTAATATATTAATTATTAAACAAATCAAAAAATTTCCTTCCAGGAGAAATTTATAGAGAAAAAGAGAAAGCGGAATAACAATCCAGGCACTAGATTTAAGCCATGGAAAGTTTTTGTATTTAGATGAAAGATATCCGATCGTGGGAAGAAAGAGGATGCAAAGAGCGTAGAATCCAAGACTTATAAAAGTGATTTCTCTCTGCGTAAAATTAAAAGGCACTCTAGAGTAGTATAAGGGCATAATGCTTAAAATGCTGAATGAAACTACTTCAAATACAGGAAGCATTAAGCCAAATAAAAGTTGAGGTCTACATTCTTTGAAAACAGTTTTTAGTGGTGAATAAGTTATTTTATGATGAATTTTTCCATTTAAAAAAGCAATT
>CAYWDE010000023.1:0-13712 GCA_964456885.1 uncultured bacterium
TTCGAATTTTGTTTATCCCTGAGGGGGGGAAAAAAGGTTTAAAAAAATGGAGGAGGCCTCTGCCTTAGGTTGAATCACTAATTCAGCCAGCGGCATCCGCTCTTTTTTCTTAACGGGGGGTGATTCTGATAAACCCAACCTATCGCGAACAGCTAAAGCTAAATCGGGCGGGTTTTGCGGTGAGGGGAGATTCGAGATGAATGGAGAGCTTTCTGGAGTATTTTGGACTCTGTTTCCAGGTAAATATAAAGGTGCTCTTCTATCAGCTGGAATTTGGTCTAAATTAAAAGAAGCTGGCATATTCTTTCCCTTTTTTATTCTACAGTAAGATTGTTCTAATAGTTCTGAGCGGGGAGAACAGCTTCAGGAAATATAAAAGAACGTCTGCTTCCCTCAGTTGAAACTCTTCCAACTAATAAACTCCGTTCTGCTGTCCCAATATTAGCGGAGGGAGATTGGGGTAATTGAATGGGGGTAAGTGCCGGAGCCCCCTCAGTAGCATTTCCTACTAATGGATGAATATTGGATATAGAATAAGTCATTATTTTTCCTTTAATTATGATTTTAATTATAAATCTTATTGATTAATTAAACAATTAAACGATTTATTTTAAAAAATAAAAATATATGGATAAAAAAAGACCGTTTTTAAATAAATTTATTTAAAAACGGTCTTTAAGAAGGTGTTTTAGAAGAAATTTTTGATCGATTTAAGCGTTAGAGGAGACCTCTTCTGCTGGTTTTTTCGCTCCGGCGAGGAGTTTCGCATGGATCGCTTTTTCAATTTCCTCGGCGAGCTTTGGATTGCTTTTGAGCTCTTCACGGGTCGCTTCTCGACCTTGTCCTAGGCGGTGGGTCTGATAGCTAAACCAGGTCCCTTTCTTATCGATTACGCCACATTCGACACCGACGTCGATGAGGGAGCCGATATGGGAAATCCCCTCATTAAAGAGAATGTCAAACTCTGCCGATTGGAAAGGGGGGGCACACTTATTTTTCACAATCTTCACTTTGACGCGGGAACCGATATCAGCGGTATTGGCGTCGCTCGATTTGATGCCGGTCATGCGGCGAATATCGATCCGGATCGAGGCGAAGAATTTGAGCGCTCTTCCGCCAGGGGTTGTCTCTGGGTTTCCGAACATTACACCGATTTTCTCCCGGATCTGGTTGATGAAAATCGCACAGGTATTGCTCCGAGAGAGGGTCGCTGTCAATTTACGGAGTGCTTGAGACATCATCCGCGCTTGGAGCCCCATGAATTGGTCTCCAATCTCCCCTTCTAATTCCGATTTCGGGACAAGGGCTGCCACCGAGTCGATCACGATCACATCGACCGCATTTGAGCGGGCGAGCATCTCAGCGATATTGAGCGCCTCTTCCCCATTGTCAGGCTGAGAGAGCATGAGATCGTCGATGTTGACGCCGATTTTAGCAGCATAAGCGGGGTCAAGAGCATGTTCCGCGTCGATATAAGCGGCGAGTCCACCCGCTTTTTGTGCGCTGGCGACAATATGTGTGGCTAATGTCGATTTACCTGATGATTCTGGTCCGAAGATTTCGATGATCCGACCGCGAGGAATCCCGCCAATGCCGAGGGCGATGTCGAGAGCAATAGCCCCTGTTTTAATGACACTGATCCCATGAGTGGCAGAGTGTTTGCCAAGAGTCATGATAGCCCCTTCTCCAAATTGTTTTTGGATCTGGGAAATAGCGAGATCAAGGGCCTTTTTTTTCCCTGCATCAGCTTGTTGTGACATAAATTTTCCTCCGGATAATTACATTTTATATTAGCACGATATCTATTTTTTTCTCAGGAAAGAAGAAAAAAATGTTCCGATTTGATTCAATGCGGATCAAAGAGGACATATGATTCTGGCTGGCGACATAGGTGGGACAAACACCAGGTTAGCTTTCTTTGAGAAAGGGAAGCAGGTGGGAGAAGAGAAGAAATTTCCGAGTCAAAAATATGGGAGCTTAGAAGAGATCGTTCAAGAGTTTCTTCAGGGGAAAAGTGTCTCTCATGCTTGCTTTGGTGTAGCGGGGCCCGTGCGAGAGGGGAAATGCAAAATCACAAACCTCTCTTGGATGATCGATGCGAGCCACATCCGTAAAGCTCTTCAGATCGATTCGGTCCACTTATTGAATGATCTGGAAGCGAATGCCTATGGTCTTAAAGCCTTAAAGAAAGAGGAGCTCTTTCTATTACACCCAGGGAAAAAACAGAGTGGGAACCAGGCGTTGATTGCGGCAGGTACCGGATTGGGAGAGGCGGGCCTTTTTTGGGATGGGAAAACACACCACCCCTTTGCTTGCGAAGGGGGGCATACCGATTTTGCTCCGAGAAACCCTTTAGAGGTGGAGTTGCTCCTCTATTTGCAGAAAAAATTTGGACATGTCTCTTATGAAAGGGTTGTTTCGGGACCTGGACTTCACAATCTCTTCCAATTTTTAATCGATACGGGAAAACAAAAATGGGATCCGCTTCTGAAAGTAGAAATGGGAAAAGAGGATCCGTCTAGGGTGATCTCTAAATGGGGAAATAGAGATGAGGCGTGCCGTTTTGCGATCGATTGGTTCCTCTCTCTTTACGGGGCTGAAGCGGGCAATATGGCGTTAAAATTTTTGGCTTTAGGCGGTTTTTATGTAGGGGGCGGGATTGCCCCCCACCTCATCGATCAGTTAAAGGGGGGCCGATTCCACTCATCTTTTATTGATAAAGGGAGATTTAAAGAACTCCTTCAATCGATCCCGATCTGGATTGTATTGAACGATAACGCGGCTCTTTTAGGCGCTGCAAGCTATGCGGAAGGATTATGAATCCAGAAGCGGAAAGGTTGAAAGAGCACCAAAAATTTGATCTTCCAAAGGATGTCCCCCCTTGGGATAAGTGGGGACCCTATGTGACAGAACGGGGTTGGGGAAGTGTTCGGGAAGATTACAGTCCTGATGGAGATGCGTGGAACTATTTTCCCCATGATCATGCGCGGATGCGGGCATTCCGGAGATGCGATGATGGGATTGCTGGGATTTCCGATCGATTCAGTGTCCTCTTGTTTGCTCCTGCTTTTTGGAACGGGAAAGATCCTATCCTTAAAGAGCGCCTTTTTGGATTGAATTGTTATGAAGGGAATCACGGGGAAGATGTGAAAGAGATCTATTACCATCTCGATGCGACCCCTTCTCATAGCTATTTGAAGTATTTATATAAATATCCCCAAGAGGCTTACCCCTATGATCAACTAGTTGAAGAAAACGGGAAAAGGGGGGGAGAAGAGAGGGAATTTGAGCTGATCGATACGGGGATTTTCGATCAAAACCGTTATTTTGATATCTATATTGAATATGCAAAAGGTTCTCCTGAAGATATCTGCATTAAAATAGAGGCTTTTAACCGAGGCCCATCGGCTGCCCCTCTCCATATTTTGCCTCAGCTCTGGTTTAGGAATAAGTGGGCCTGGACAGAAAAAAGGGAGGTAGAGCCTGAAATTAAAATTGAAGAGAGCGATCCCCTTTGCCTAGTCGCCGATGATAGGAAATTGGGCTCTCCAAAATATCTCCTATTCGATTACCACTTAGGGCTCCGCTATTTCTATGGATCTTCAGGTGGTACGCCTCTTTTCACTAACAACGATACAAATAAAAAGGCTCTTTGGGACGAACCGAATGATACCCCGTTCGTCAAAGATGCATTTGATCGTTACCTCATTCACAACGAAAAAGGGGCCGTCAATCCAAAGCAGAAAGGGACAAAAGCGGCCCTCTATTATTTCTTTCCTAAAGTAGAGGGGGGGGAAAGTGTGACGCTTTATTTCCGTCTCACAGATCAAAAAATGGAAAAGCCTCTTAAGAATATTGAAGCTATTCTCGCGGAGAGGAAAAAAGAGGCCGATCTATTTTATGAGACGATCCACCCGAAAGAAGCAACAACAGAAGAGAAAGCGATCCAAAGACAAGCGTTAGCGGGGATGATCTGGAATAAACAGATCTATATCTACGATGTGGGGGGATGGCTTCAAGGGGATGACCCTAAAAACCCCCCGCCAGAGTCTCACCGTTGGATCCGAAATTTTCACTGGAGACATATTGTCTCTTACCGGATTTTCTCTATGCCCGATAAATGGGAATTTCCCTGGTTTGCTGCTTGGGATCTAACCTTTCATGCACTCACATTTTCTCTGATCGATATCGAGTTTGCAAAAAACCAACTTTGGCTTCTGCTCTTCGATCAGTTTCAACACCCAAATGGGGCGATCCCTGCTTATGAATGGGAATTTAGTGAGGCGAATCCTCCCGTTCAAGCTTGGGCTGCGTTGAAAATATTTGAGCAGGAAAAAAAGAGATTTGGAAAAGAAGATTACCCCTTTTTAGAAAAGTGTTTTCATAAACTCCTCCTCAATTTCTCCTGGTGGATCAATCGGGTAGATAGTCTAGGGAATAACGTATTTGAGGGTGGTTTTTTGGGGATGGATAATATCGGTTTTAAAGACCGGTCAGAGAAATTGCCTCCAGGATACCTTTTAGATCAGACAGATGGGGCGGGATGGATCTCTCTTCTTTGTCTTAATTTAATGCGAATGGCACTCACATTAGCCAAAAAAACCCCTATTTATGAGGAGTTAGGGATCAAGTTTTTCCAACACTTTATTTACGTTACTGCGGCGATGAGAAAGAGCTATTGGCGTCCCTATGACATGTGGAATGAAGAGGATGGATTTTTTTATAGCTTTCTTCGCAATCCCGATGGGACGAGCACGGAGATGAAGGTCCGTTCTTTGGTAGGTCTAATCCCTTTTTTCGCCTGTGATTGCTGGGATGAGGAAGAGCTCAAGCAGTTTCCCAATTTTTATCGAGCGTATGAATGGATTACACAGAAAAAAGGGAATGTTGCCTCCCGTTGTATTCAAAAAATTCCTCACGATTCAGGATCGCATCACCTCTTTAGTCTTTTAAATGCACATGAGATTGGACGGATTTTAGAAAAAGTTTGGGATCCAGAAGAGTTCCGTTCCCCTTATGGTCTAAGGAGCCTATCCAAATTCCATGAGAAACACCCAGCTAAATTCCATGGCCTTTTTCTCCATTATGAGCCGGGAGAGACAGAGGGGAAAATTAAAGGGGGAAATTCAAATTGGAGAGGACCGATTTGGTTTCCGATCAATTATTTGATGATTGATACCCTTTTACGGTTAGGGGCTGTTTTTAAAGACAGTATGAAAATCAAAGTGCCTAACGAACCAGAGGTCACTTTAACAGAAATGGCTGAAGGTTTTTCTGAAAGTCTTTTGAAGATTTTTAAAAAAGATAAGAAAGGAGACCGACCTGTTTTTGGCAACTCTGAGAAATTCCAAAAAGATCCTCATTTCAAGGATTTGTTTTTGTACTATGAGCATTTTCATGGAGACAATGGACGGGGCTTAGGAGCTTCCCATCAGACGGGATGGACGGGGCTGATTGCAAATCTGATCGATCAGCTTAAAAAATAAAACAGGCTGGATTTTCATCCAGCCTGTCGAAATTGCACCTACGAACTATTTAAATTAGAAGTCTAATTTAAATGTAGCTGTTAAGCCTTGTACGTAGAGGTTGCCGTTTGGCAATGTGCTATTGCCCATTTGTGTAGCATCATTGAAGTGACGGAACATATTTTGGTCAAAGAAGACTTGGAATTCATAACCGAAAGCAAAATCCATATACCAGTTGTTGCAATCGAGGTATGTTCCCCATCCTAATCCTAGTTCCAGATCTACATGAGGTTTTACAGCGTAAACCTGTTTTTGCTTTATGCTAACAGGAGTTGACGGTTCAGCAGTGTGGCTGTCGCTGTTTGACAATCTTGTGTAATCTGTGAAGAGTAAATCAGCTTCTGAGTTACCAAAGAATCTAAATCCCCAACCCATATTCCAGTTACCATCAAGGCCCACTTTAGGACCAATGCCCCAAGAAGTAGACTTTTGTGTTACAGTGTCTGTATCTGCAGTTGTGGTAGTTTTTACTTGTGTAACGGCCATTTTCTGACGGATCCAATCAGCTCTGATACCGAAACTTGGACGAACAGTGAATTTTGTTCCAACATAGTGCCATCTTCCTAAATCTAGGTCAGCAATGTCCATGTTAAGGCGCCATTTTCCGCTGATAGTGTCATAGTTTGTGCTGTCGATGAGGTTTACATTTCCCCAGAATGGAAGAATGCGACCTCCATTGGGCCCATTAGAACTTTGTGAGTTGTTGCCATGGAACCATGTGTATTGTAAGCGCATGTCCCAATTGTCGTAATCGAAATTCACACCCATTCCCACTTGGAAGCCAGGCTTAAACTCGAAATCCATATTGATTACGTTTCCTGAAACTTGCTCAGATGAAGAGGCGCTATTTGCTGCAGAATCAGCAATTCCCAATTCCATGTTGTCTTGAGTTGCTTGCCAGTAGATGAAGCTTGCATCGAAGCTAACATCCCATGGGCAACGTGTTTGGATGCGTGCTGGATAGTTATAAGCAGCATTCAAAACAGGTGTTGGCCATGCTGGGCAGCATGGGTCTTGTGAACAAGCTTGCGTTGGAGGGCAAGGTTGTGGGCAAGGTTGTGGGCAAGGTTTTGCAACAGGTTTTGGCGGGCATGGTTTTGGGCTTGGCGTGTTGTTTTGGCCAAATACGGATGTAGCAACGATCAACGATGCGACCATCCATGGCTTTGTTTTTGTCAATAAATTCAGCATTTTTTGCTCTCCATTTTGGACGATAGTTTGTTTTATTAGCTTTCGCTAAGATATTCCGAAGCGTTGCCATCATCTCCGAACCATGCCGAGTTTGTGTGTCTGCATGAGATTCAAGATTACATTTGGAATGTTAAACGCACATTCAAAATTAAATCAAGAGAAATGGTTTTTTCTCTCTCTCTTATGATGTGTTGTAAGGACAATAAACATCCTCTCTTCTCGAGAGGAAGTGATCGAGTTACAACTTATTCTTCATAAAGGTCGGGAGACCAAAGAAGACAGAGGCCAATTTTAGGAAGAGGGTGATTGGATGACATCGGATTTAAGGAAATATACAAAGGTTGAGAGAGATCTCCTTCTCCATCTACTGGATCGATTTCATAGGAATCTTGATGAGAACCGAAGAAAATAAAAGGGCTGGAAAAAAACGAATTCTGCTGAAGCATCTTCTCTCCTTTAGTACAACTTCTTAAGAACCTATTACGGAGATAGGTTGAAAAGCTGTGATCCGGTTTCGGTTTCTTCGATAACCTCCTCATATGAAGATTGGGAAAGAGAAGCAATCTATTTTTCTAAAAATTTAAATTTCAATATTTTACGAATATTTGTATAAGCAATTGATTTTGGTGTGCTAGATTTTTTTCATGAATCATATCGAGGTCTTTTATGACGGTCAGTAGAATGTCTCAAGGGAAATGGAGTTGCGTGATAAATTGTTTTTCTCTTCTAGTTGCAACTCTATTAATTCTCCTTTTTTCTGGTTGTCAAACCTCTAATTCCTCAGCACATAAAGAACGGGCACTCAGGATAAATATTGGAGAAGATCCCCAAACTTTAGATCCGCGTAAGGCACGCGATTTGACCTCTGTAACTTTAACGCGGATGTTCTTTGAAGGGTTGACACGCATTTCAAAAGAGGGTGATGTTGAGCTTGCTTTGGCTGAACAGGTCGACATATCGGATGATGGATTACAATACTGTTTCCATTTGCGTAACTCGTTCTGGTCAAATGGGGAGGCTGTCACCTCCTTTGATTTTGCAGATAGTTGGAAATCAATATTAGATCCTGAATTCCCAACGGATATGGCTTATCAGCTTTATGTGATCAAAAATGGTCGAAAAGCGAGGCTGGGAGAGACCGGTTTAGATCAAGTCGGAATACAAACTCCTGATGCTCAAACGTTGATTGTAGAACTTGAGCAGCCGATCCCCTATTTCCTCCAACTTCTGTCAATGGTCTCTTTTTTTCCAGTTCCCTATAAAACGGTTGGGACAAATCCGAATTGGGCTCTCGATCCAGCGACTTATATATGCAACGGCCCTTTCCTATTGAAGTGTTGGAAACACGCAGATCAAATTAGCGCTGCGAAAAATCCCCGCTATTGGGAAGCTAAAGAGACGACTCTTCCTGCAATTGATCTATTTATGATGAGTAGAGATACGGAATTACAAATGTTTGAAGCGGGGAGACTCGATTGGGCTGGATCTCCTCTCTCAACGATACCGGTTGATGCGATTGCGAATTTAAAATCTACAGATCAATTTCATGCAGATCCATTTGCTGCGACCTATTTTTTTAGATTGAATACGAAAGAGCAACTTCAAGGGAAAAAAAATCCGTTACAGTCTCCACTTTTTCGGAAAGCTTTAGCCCTTTCTTTAAATCGGCAAGGGATTACCGAGCATGTTCTACAAGGAGGGCAGATTCCGGCAAAAGCGTTAGTTCCTCCAGAACTTGGCCTTTCAGAAAAAGGGTATTTTCATGATGGATATCAGGAGGAGGCCCGCTCACTTTTAACAGATGCATTATTAGAGTTAGATGAGACGTTAGCTACGCTAGAGCCGATTAAAATTAGCTATAGCAGTAATGAGCGGAATACAGCAGTTGCTCAAGCAGTTCAGAAGCAATGGGAGGAAAACCTAAAAATTAAAGTAGAATTGGAGGCGGTAGAACCTAAAACATTTTACCAGAAGATTACACAAAAGGAGTTTCAATTAGCAGCTGGTTCCTGGACCGCCGATTTTGCCGATCCGGTGAACTTCTTGGAAGTGTTTAAGTATAGAGAGGGAAGCACTAACAATACGAATTGGGAAAATAATAAATATATCGATCTTTTAAACCGCTCTGCTTTGTGTAAAAATCTAGATGAGAGGAGGGGGCTTTTGCGGGAAGCTGAGCAAATTTTAATGGATCAAATGCCGATTATCCCTATTTTCCATTTTGCCTTAAATTATTTACAGAGAGATTCTTTAGAAGAGGTTTCTCTATCTCCTCTAGGGCAGATCGATTTTCGATGGGCCCATTTGAAGGAACGGGAAAATACCCCTTTGTGATTGATCTTTTAATTCCTCCTCCTTTATGTAGGGAATTATGACCTTTCTTAGATGCTTGATTTTTTTCTTTCTCCCTTTTTTTGCTTATGCGGGGACGAATGATGGATCGATCCTACTTCACAATGATACGACTATGATTTTAACGGCTGTTATTCAAGCGTCAGATGGCACTTTTTTAGGACAATTTTCGATTCAGCCTGGCCAACAAAAAAATTTCACGACGAATATGGGCCCTACAGGATACGTTCGTCCAGGCTCTCCGAATATTTCACTCACCCCTTATACTGTCATCTGGCAGTGCCCTTCAGAGGGGATTTTCTCCATGTGTACAAACGTTTCTCCGGGGGCTTATGTGAAAGCGACTGTTTGTGAAGGGAGTCATTTTTGTGCCCCTAAAAAAGAGATCAAAAAGACCGCTCCGGCTTCCCGCTTAGATAAAGTGAAGTAGCCGTTTAAACAAGTAGTAATTCTCGAACAGGGATGTCCCAGGGATCTCTGGGAAAGAGCTCTTCGGAAAACTGCTCTTTAAAACCGACGCCGATCGTTGGAATATCCCCCGTTTTAGAGAGAAGGCGATCGTAATACCCTTTCCCATAACCAATTCGGTACATTTCCCGATCAAAACCTAGGCCTGGAACTAAAATAGAGTCGATTTGAGATAAGGGGGGTTAAAAAAAACGGTCCCATTTGTGTGGAACTACGAAAACGCGCTTATATATTTTAAAAAAGTCGTGTTATATATTGAGATCAATATCAGTTCCAATAGAAGAAAAAGAGAGGATGCGTCCCCTATTTTTCAATTTCTCAAATAGGAGCTGGGCCGCCTCTTCTCTCCGCTCTTTCGAGATCGCTTCTCTTTTCTGTTTTAGAAGCTCTCTCCATTTAATCTTCTGGATCAACAGGTTTCCCTTTAAGGTAAGGAATTTTCCTTAAAAAAGAGCCCGCTTCATCATGGAGTGTCGCTAGTCCATTTCCATTTGTGACCATTGAAACAGGGTCTTTTCTCTGTATTTTATAGTATTGCCCCGTTACAAGGCGGTCCTCTTCATATTCTTCATAAACCATCAGGCTCCCGTCTTGATACCAAGCAAGGGATGGACCTGAACGTTGGTTTCGGGAGTATTCCCTTTGGCTTTGTAATTGCCCATTAGGATACCAGGTTTTAACGCACCCATGGATCGTATTTTCATTCCAATGGAGCGACATTTTAGGGAGAGGTTTATCAGAGGGGTGTTCTAATTCAGAAGAGAGAAAATACTCGATCTCCTCCCCTTGCTTTTTCCCATTTTTGGTAAAAAATGATTTGTGGATCTCTCCAGAACGGGTGAATTTCTGGACCAATCCGTCTGGCAAACCCACTTTAAATTCAGAGAGGGTCATGGCTCCGTTTTCAAAGAGAGCTTGAAAGCCACCCCCATTTTCTACTTTTGAGACGAGCTCTCCTTGCGGATTATAATAAGATCCTTCCCGAAGGCGGCCATCGAGATAGTCTTCAACCCAAGCCCTTTTTCCGTCTTGAAAGAATCCTATGCTTTCCCCCTCTTTAATCCCTTTTTTGCATTGGGTCTTTGATCTCATAATCCCGTCGGGCCAGTACTCAATAGCAGGTCCATTGAGTTTGTTTTGTTCAAAGGGGAGTTCCCGTTCTACTTGTCCGGAGAGGTAATAATAGGTGCTTATTCCCGTAAGAACCCCTTTTTCATAAGGGATCGCTGCGATTAGGTTCCCCTGTTCATCCCATACGCGGCTTAAAGAATCGAATACCCAATCCTCCTGTACTCCAGGGGATAAATCGGCTGTTCCACCAACGACTGTAGCTTCGAGCCTGATTTGACCATTAGGGAACCATTCTCGATAAGCTCCGTGAGCACGCATCTCTTCTGCTTCTAAGTATTGGGAAACGACCCCGTTTGGATGATATGTAGTGATTCTAGAGCGGTTTTTCCCTTCGTCTTTGTAAATCCGGACAACTTTCTTGTAAGGTTGAGCAGAGAGGAAGTCAGTTGTTTGATAAGGAGCCAGTCGATCGGGATTGCTAATCGTCTCTGTGAGACCGTTCCGATCTTGGATTTGGATCACTGCAATCGGATCACTTTTAACACGGGGCTGACAACTCGTTACAATAAAAAAAAAGAGGGGGATAAAGCGTTTCATGATTCGGAAAATTCCCGTTTAAGGAGACCCATTTCAACTTCAAAAACTTCTGTGTGAAGAGGGGTCTGTTGTTTTTTTAGGCGGAATTCTTTGATCAAAAGCTGAGGGCTCCCTGCGCTTGGTAAAAATGAATCGACAGGGAGATCTTCAATCAGAGAGAGGATCTGTTTTAAGTCATTTTCGTCCATTTGGACCGGTTGGCGCTGTTTCTCTTCCACCTCTTTCATATGGGGCGAGATCTCTATCTTCCCTTCGGTAAAGAGGAGCCTATTTTCATCCAGAAAGTGCAACCGATCTCGGATTGCCTGAGACTCCGGATAAGCGGGGTGGTGCAAGAGAGATGAGAGTTTTTGCCGCTCATTTTGTAAGAGAGAAACCGATTCGATCTGTTGATCGAGAAAATAGGGGTTTGCATTTGAATAACGTTTGAGGAATTTTTCCTTCCTTGTTTTTCTCTCTAAAGCAAGCCTCTCTTTTCTTGCTGCTTTTGCAAAGCGGGCTTCCAGATCATGAAGCTGCGCCGATTTATGAGATAGGACTAAAGCTGCCACAATTAAAGGGCAAATCATTAGGGCAAAAAAGAAAATAGGACGCATCCGCAAAAAGAAGAATTGGCCACATTTCTCAAGGAACATAAGGGCTCCGGTTTTTCATATAAAAAGAGGCTCGGTACCCATTACTCAGCGTATCCCAATCAATTTCTAAATTTGGATCGACCCACTCATCCCCTTCTCTCAACGCTTCATGGAATTTTCTCGCATTCATCAAACTCTTAAAATTGAATTCGAGTTCCACCTTTGCTAAAAACGGTTCTTTGTCGGAATTAATTTTAGGGAAAGAGACTAGTTGATATTTTAGCTCGCGTAATTGGATAGGATCTCCCTCTTTTTTAAACTCCCTTAAAAGAGGGTGATAGGAGAGCCATGAGAGCGTTTGGGTTACTTTGGGAGTTTGCGGGATATAAGGGTACTCTTTTGTGTTTGTTTCAATTTCAGCGATCCAATGGTCGATCTGCTCCTCCATAGCTCCTTCGGTAAAGAGTTTTTGTATTGAGGTAGTTTGGAGCGAATCGACCATCTGTTGTTTGCTTAAAGAGTTGGAACTCAATCCGAAACCTAAGAGTGTTGCGCTAAGGATAAGGGAACCAGCTAAAAGGGAGAGCGCATAGAGTCCCATGCGAGCCCAGTTTTTCTGCGGGAAGAATTCCCCTCTCCGTAATTGAAGGGGGTAAGAACTTGTCTGTTCTAAAGCAAGCCCGGTGCTGACAGCGAATTTTTGTTCATCGGGAGTTAATACCCATTCCCCTTCTACAGAGTCGGTAAGGAACTCACGGAAATGGATAAATGCATCGACTCTTCCGGTAAAAATAATTGGCTTGATTTCATTGCGATTAAACGAATAGAAAATTTTAGCTATTTCTTGGCGGATTTCGTTCAGCTCTTCCGACAAATGGAGATTTAAACCAGATTTTAAGAGGAGGAGATCAATCTGTTTGGCTGCCCCTTCAATCTCTTTTTTTAAAAGAGTTTTTTTCCTGTCTTCATATAGAGCATTTAAAAGGGTTTCAACGCCTCTAGAAACGGAGTGAGCCTTTTTAAGCCGTCCCCCTTCGATCAAAACGCAGGTGATCCCGCTCGAACCTAAATCGATGATGAAGGCGTCTGTTAAGGTTGGAAATTTCCATCGGATAAAATGGGAAAGGGCTGATGGGACAGTACTTACTACATCGGGATCAATTTCTAGTTCTTCCAGTTTTTTGAGATGTTCTCTAAATCTTTCTTTGAGGACTGTAAAAAGGAGCGCTTCTGATTTCTCCGTTTTAGAAAAAAAAGGGACAGTGAGAACTTCTTCAGGATTGAAGTGATTGAGAGCTTCCGATTGGAATGTGAGGGTCTCTTCTAGATGAGGCCCTCCTGGAGCTTTAATTTCTATCAACCGGATCAAAAAATCTTTTGCAGAGAGGGCACTAACAACCCTACCTTTAAAATTTTCAGTGTAAAGCGGCTTTACATCGGACTCTTCCTGAAGAGAGATGGTTTTAAGGGTGCGGATTTGAACCCGGCGACGCCGTTTTTGGATCAAACTGATCCGAACATAGGGAAAATCGAGATGGATACCGAGAATATTCATAGAATAAGATTTTAGCAGGACATGACGAAAATAGGAAATACCCTTATTATAGAAAGCATGAATTTACCCTATATCGTTAACCTTCTCTTCGTCACATACAATATTCTCCTGTTCCTCCGGATTGTGAGCTCCTGGTTCCCTGCCTGGCAAGCCCACAATTTTGTCCGCTTTGTCGCTTTTTATACCGATCCTTACCTCTACTTTTTTCGCAGAATCCTCCCCCCTCTTGGCGGGGTTTTAGATATTAGCCCCATTCTCGCCATCTTTGCTTTAAATATTTTAGAACGGATCGTAATGGGTCTGATCTCATGAATACCCCCTTTTTTATAGGCTCTGCGAAACTTCCCAATAAAGTCCTTTATGCCCCTTTGGCTGGTT
>CAYWDE010000024.1:0-13687 GCA_964456885.1 uncultured bacterium
TCCACATCATTTTCCTTGTCTTCTAGATGTTTATAACAAAGACGATGATGATCTGTATGTTTAGAAGGATTATAATCCCACATTTTTGTAATTTTTGGTACCCACTTCATTTTACTATGAAATAACCACTTATGAAAGAGAGCCTCTGCCAATCCCGCAGAAAGTACCGCCATAACAAAACATAAGGCTATTTTAAAAGCTATAACCATTTACTTATACCCCTTTTATCCCTCACCATATTTACAGCATTACAATCCGTCAAGAAAAAAGCAAAATTCATATTAGATGAAATTGACTTTCAGAAATTTATATTAAATCTCACTTTATCAATGCCCTCTGAAAGTGAAGAACTCTTGCCGGAGGAAGGTTTTGCATGATAATTTTGGAATCTTTTAAATCCCAGGAGGTTTCAAAAAACGTATCGATTAAATTTTCTACTAAGGCTGCTTCATGATGCTTTCTTCCCCATAAGAAAAATTTTCTTGCATTTGAACACCCTAGATATTTAATAAAAGAGAAAGAACCGTCAACAGAACAAATTTTATTAAATTTAATCAACATATTTTCAATTACTTCATAACTGAGAATATAAAGAGGTATTGTAGACACAACTAAATCATAAGGCAAGGCGGAATCCCATTTAGTTATAGAGGTACAATGCAGATAAACTTGAGGATGACCCCCAAATTTTTTAGACAAAATTTCATAAAAATAGGGCTCTATTTCTATCACATCAAGGATATCACCAGGTTTTAAACTCTGAATGATTTTTTCAGTAACAGCACCCGTCCCGGCCCCGACTTCGAGAATTCGATAGGGAGAGCGAGCTCGATCGAGGTTTTTAACTAACTCTCTAGTGAGATGAGAAGAGGAAGGGGCGACCGCTCCAATATAGCTGTTCCTTGCGTAAAGAATAAGAAAATCAAAGACTTTTGACTTTATAAAGTAAGCAATCAGGAGGGTTATAGAAAACACCCCAAGGACAACAAACCCCATTTTAAAAGGCAGAATCATTTGAATGTGCTCCCCATACGACAGAAATTAATACAAATAGTTTCCTAGTTTTCTATATACACCTCTGCTAATTTTCAACAAAATGATCCTCTAAGCTATTCAGCTTTTAGACTCTACAGGCTCGATAAAACTCATATCTTTCTTATATTTTATAAAGCAAGAAGTACAAGATGTCGGAGTATATTCTTTCGCAAGAGGCCTCATTAGATTCTTAACTCCCTGAGGATGAACGGGACACTCTTTAAAAATAGCCTCTACAGTTGCGAGAGGCAAAGTTTTCCTAATCGATAGCTGCTCCCCATCAATTTCAATCAACTTTGTCTGTTTCACACAGGCGCCGCATTTAAGACAGTTCACATGAATAGCTGCCCATTCGTTAACCACTTTGATGAATCCATCAAGTGCATATGGGTCATTACTATCAATCTTAATTGTTCCATCAGAATCAATTGCAAGAAGCGTTGTCGATTTTTTTTCTGCGCCGAGAGGAGCCATAAGCTTAGAATAATCGGGCTTCACAATCAGTTGATTTCCGTTTAGCTTACATTTCCCAATCGCTTTAAACCAACCCGCAAGCCCTGAAAGGCTAAATTCTAAATGAATTTTCCCTTGAACAGAAATTTGTTCCCCTTTTCTTACTGGCTTATCGAATGTAACAGTCTTAATGAGGTCTTCGATGACTGTATCTACTCTAGGGACGATCCGGAGCTTCTTCATATAGGAAGAATTGGACTCGTTATATCTCCAAAGCCGTTTAGTCACCCATTCATCGGGGAAATTAAATTTTTTCTGCCATTCCTTTAATTCCGTTTCTAACCTTTGATAAATTTCGGGATATGCCTTCATATCATTTTCAAATTCATAGTCGTTCTTCTCAAAACAGAACATGCAAAGCATCCTCTGCCCCTTATCGGTAGTATAAGCAGGATTGACTGGAAGCTTATGAAGGTGTGTATAGAGCCAAACATCTAAGTCGGTCAGTTGCGCAAGAGGTAGAATAGTGGTCACTTCTGCAGTTGGCATAGTGGGGTGACTTCCCCCCAACTTAAAGGTTCGTGCTAATGGGACTCTTTCCGGTTCTTCTCTATTTCTGGCTCCATGGAGAATCACCATTTTTGGTTTTACAAAACGGCCGACAAAATGGAAGATCTTCATTTTAAGCCCTTTTTTCTCTCGGTAAATCGAAAGATTTTTCAATACCATTCTGCACCACTGGAAATCGAGCGCGTGCGGCCCGAGCTTTTTAATTGTTCTCCAAAAAATGTCCTTACTAAAGAGGTTTTGAACCTTAAATTTTTTGTAATGGGACAAAAATTCTGCAGAGAAGTCTTCGTTATACTTTGGTTCAATGCCGGTATTAATCTGATAGGTATAAACAGATCTGAATTTTGTTTTCGATACCATATGAGCCAATACAACAGAGTCTTTCCCTCCCGAAAAACCAAGTACTGGAAGTGTAATTTCCCATGAACCTTTATAACTATTCATGAACGCGATCGCTTCTTTTTCTATATTCTTCAGCCGGGAGGCATTTGCTTTTACTACATCGTCCATTGTAGCGCCCGGGGAGGAGAGAGCGTTTCGATCAAAGTGTTCTGTGGGTATAAATTCGAATTCCCCATTCTCATGCGTCTGTATGACATCACCAATATTCTTGCCACTATGAATCAACTCCCAGCCCCAATAATCGGCGTGTTTATAAGCGTTGATTATCAATGAATAATGAAGCGGCCATGGGAAACCGATTTTTCGAAACATGTGCTCATCATGAAGCATGATCGGTCTCGGATTGCATGGATATTTTAAATCAATCCGATTCTCAGAGATTTTCTTGCAAATATCACATTCTTTTTCCAATAAAGGGACATTGCATGAATGGCACCAAAGTAAGGGAGACCATTCATCTTTCCAGACCATTTTCTTTTGTTCTAAATTTGTCTGGATAAATTCATCAATCTCAGACTGAAAATAAGAGGAACCCTTAATGATTTCTCCAACTGAGCGGTATCCATCAAATATTTTAACAAATTCCGGAGACCCACAAATATCAGAATTTATAACCACGGGGACACGAGATAAGTAATCCATTTTTTCCTGTTTGTAAGAGGTAGTTTTTAGATTATAGAATTTTTTAACGGAAATCAATTTTTTTTAGAAGAGGGTGCCAATTTTAGTGACTCTTCTTTCATCAGTTTAGACGGAGTATCTGCTCCGCCGAAAAGGGTGTTGGCTTTGTCGAACAGGACAGCTGCTTCTTTGAACCGTTTATGTTGATGAGCTTCGAGGGCCGATGCATACGTAGAGACCGCTTGCAGAATGTTGTCTGGCATCTCTTTTTTCTCTCCGATGAGCTCATAGGCGAGGAGTGGGGTAGAGCGCCCCTCTAACATCACCCAATTGAGGGGACGAACAAGAAGAGTGTCTTCTACGGCGGCGGCTGTGATGGGGCCCATTACGATGTTTGTTCCGTAAAGTTTATTGATTTTTTCCAAGCGGGCCGCAATGTTGACTGTGTCTCCAATCGCCGTATAATCTAGCCGCTCATTAGAGCCAAAATTGCCGACCATCGCAAGCCCTGTATTGATCCCAATTTTATGTTTCATCCGCGGATTCGACTGCAACTTTTGTTTTAAGATTAAAGCGGTCCGACAGGCGGCAAGGGGTGGATTGGGGATTGGATCTGGAACGCCCCAGAGGGCCATAACAGCGTCTCCGATAAATTTGTCGACGATCCCCTGTTCTTGATGGACCTCTTCGCTAGCAAGGGTCAGAAATTCTTCGATGATTTTAGCCACTTCATCAGGCTGGAGTAGCTCTGCAGCGGCTGTAAACTGCTCCAGATCGGCAAAAAATACGGTGATCTCTTTCTTCTCGGCGCCTGGTTCTGCAGCATGGCCGGAAAAGAGAAGTTTTTTAATGAGATGACTTGGAACATATTTGGCAAAAGATTGGAGTCCAATTTTCATCTTGCTGAGGGCGTGATTCATCGCGTTGATCTCTCGGATTCGAGAACGGGAGGAGTCGGAAGAGCGGATCCGAAAATTGAGGTTCCCTACTTCGTCCATCTCCCAAGCGATCTCTTTTAACCGGCGTGAGACGCTGCCAAAAAAAACGGCGACGAAAATCAAGAAGAGGATGCAAGGGATGATCCCATATTGTAAAGAGCGGATCGATTGATCTCGAATGGGTTTAAGAAAATCATCTTCATGAATACTGGTAATGACGCTCCAGGGGATCTCTAGTTCTTGTGGAAATTGATTGGCGTAAAAGATCTCATTTCTTAAAGGGTAGTAGCCTGTTTGTCTTCCTGATGAGAAATACTGCTCCACGATTTGATGAATGGAAGGGTCTACCTCTCCCGCAGATTCGGAGACCACTTCCCCTTCATCTGTGACCAAGTACACCACTCCTCGAGCTCCAATTTTTAAGGAGCGGAGAAAATAAACCAATCGATCGAGCTGAAAATTGACAGACCAATAGCCGTCGATCTCATTCCCAACTTTCTGCCCCAATGTATAGGTATAGCCGAGAGCTCCAGTGGTCGCAAAGCGGTAGGGATCTGACCAGGCCCCTTCAGGGTGTGCGAGCGCTGTCTTCCAAAAGGGGCGTTTACGAGGATCATAATCGCCGATTTTTTCCTCTATTTGGACCCACTGATTAGCAGAGTTTGCTTTATAATTCCTGATGAGAGTTTTTCCATCAGGTTGAATAGAGCGGTAGCTCGCTTCATACCCATCGGGAAGTTTAAATAATCCATAGAAAGAGCCATCTTTTTTAGAATAGTAAACGGCAACAAACGTCGAATTTTCTTTCAAAGTCCGATAGCAGATGTCCATGATGGTTTCAAATTCGCCGATCTTGAGCTGTTTCTCTTCGACAAGCCCTTCGATCACTTTCAGAGTAATCGGTGCATTTTGGAAGTAGCTGAGCACTTGCTCTGTCGCATGGCCTGCGACTTGTTCTGCGATATTTTTCCAAAGATCTCGCACTTCTCTTTTAGCTGCGTGATAAGCGGGGATACCGACCCAACCGAGGAGAATTCCCATGACAATGAGCGCTGTTGTGATGACTGCGACCACCAGAGTCGTTCTTAAAGGGAAGGTTCGGTAGGGCTTAGGAATTTGCATGGAGGATCTTTTCATCCTTGTTTTCACAATCAGAATCGATCGTATTTTCTACGCTCCATCCTTGACCAAGCGATTTATAGAGATTGATTAAAGAGAGATAGAGAGCCCCTTCGATATTCACCGTTTCCAATTGCGTATTAAATAGAGATTTTTCCGCATCTAATACAGTTAAATAATCGTTCTGGCCATTGAAATATCTCAAATTAGCAAGCTTTAAATACTCTTTCAGAGCTGCTTCTCTCTCCACGGCAATTTTGAATTTTTCAGCCGATTTTTGGTGTTCAATTAAAGCATCATCCACCTCTTGTAAAGCGGTTAAAATAACCTGTTGATAGGCATGGAGCGCTTGGAATAGGATCGCTTCACTTTCGCTCAATTGGTTGGTTAACTTCCATCCTGTAAAGAGAGGTTGAAACGCTTCGAGCCCCAAATCAAAAAGGGTGGCAGAACTTTTAAAAAACTGTTGGGAGTCTGTCGTTCTCCGCCCCAGAAAACCTGTGAGGGAAAAAGAGGGGAAAAAGGCGGCGCGGGCCACTCCCACTTCTGCATTTGCAGCGCGTATCCTCTCTTCAGCTGCTAAAATATCGGGTCTGTTTTCAAGTAGATCTGAAGGGAGTCCCGCAGGGATTTTAGGGGGCAAAGAGAGCTCGCTCAATAAAGCTCCAGTGAGAATAGGTCCCGGAGCCTGTCCTAATAAGACGCTAATTAGATCCTCTTGCTTGGCAATTAAGATCTCATAGTTTTTCATCTGCACTTCGGCAAGAAGCGCCTCTGATTCAGCCTGTTTGACCTCCAATTCTGAGACGATCCCCCCTTCGAAACGGAGCTTCGCAATATCCCAAGAATAGACTCTTGATTGATAGGTGAGCTCTGAGATCTCAAGCTGTTTGTGATATTGCTTTAAAAGGACATAAGCTGAGGCAACCGAACTAACGAGGGTTAAAATCACATTCCGGCGGGTGTAGACCTCTCCCAAATAGATCGATTTAGCCGCATCGGCAGCATTCCTAATTTTACCCCAAAAATCCACTTCATAAGAGAGTTTAAAGAGAAAATTGTAGAGGTTATTGATCCGAGGAACAGTAGGGACAAGAGGGGCAAAATTCACATCTTCAGAGAGTTTGATCCTGTCGATGTTTCCAACAGCCCCGATCTCTGGAAAAAATTGGGAAAATACAACCCGGTATTTTGCATAAAACTCAAGGACTCGTCCTGTAGCGACTTGTAAATCCTGGTTATTTTTTAGGGCGATCTCTATGAGATGATCGAGTTCCGGATCTTGGAATTGTTTCCACCAAGCGATATTGGCATATTCCATTGTGCTTTCTTGATCAAAACGGAAAGTTTGACCCAACTCCATCTCTGGGCGAGAGTAGGATGGCTTCAGGTTGCAGCTTGCAAATAAAAGGAGAAGTAAGACCCATCGGCGCATTTACTCTTTCCTTTTAAACTTTTCTGATAAAAGCTCCATAGCCTTATAAAAAACAGGGACAAAGAACAGCGCCAAAAAGGTGGCCATCGCCATCCCTCCTATCACACAGATTCCTAGAGATTTTCTACTGGCGGCACCCGCTCCAGACGTAATGATTAAAGGGATCGCTCCGACAATCGTTGTCAAAGAGGTCATGAGAATCGCTCTAAATCTCACGCGGGCCGCATCCAGAGCCGCATCTGTAATGGCTAGCCCTTCTTTTCTTCTCTCTTTTGCAAACTCCACAATAAGAATCGCATTCTTAGCGGAGAGTCCAATCAACGTAATAATCCCAATCTGGAAATAGATATCGGCAGTAGAACGGGTGACCCAAACAGCCAAAAAAGCTCCGAAAATAGCAAATGGAACACCCATTAAAATAGAGAGAGGTAGTGTCCATCTCTCATAGAGTGCAGCTAATATTAAAAATGCGAGGACGAAAGATCCTAGAATAGCCAGACCAGACATCCCTCCTGTCTCTTTTTCCTGAAAAGCGATCCCCGCCCAAGAGTAAACCATTTTAGGGGGGAGAAACTCTAGAGAGATCTCCTCCATTAGTGAGATAGTTTTTTTCGGGTCAGCAATCGCAGGAATAACAGAAATCAGGGCAGCAGGCGATCCGTTGAACCTTTGGTAAAGGGTTGGGCTTTTAGAAAATTTCGTAGTGATCAGCGATTTCAACGGAATCATCTGATTCTCCTCAGATTTCACATAAATATCGCCTATATCCTCAATTGTATCTCGGTAGAGAGGCTCTGCTTGAGCAATGACTTTATAAACCTGCCCATATTTATTGAATTGATTGATATATACAGATCCCAAAAGGAGTTGAAGAGCGCTATAAATTTCATCAATTCTTACTCCCAGAGAGCGAGCTTTTATAGAATCTACCTCAATAAAAAGCTCCATCGCATCGGCTCGAATCGAGCTAAGGATAAATTGGAATTCTGGGCACTTTCTCGCTTTATCAACAATCTGATCGACGACTCGATTGAGAGCGGAATAATCTTCATCACCTTCATTCACAATCCAAAAATCGAATCCCCCGACAACCCCAATTCCAGGAATATCAGGAGGGTTAAAAGCGGTAATTGACGCCTCTGGAATTTTCGAGAACTCATTATTTAAATTTTTAATGACTTCAAATGAACTGCCTTCCCTTGTATTCCAGTCGGTTAGTTTAACAAAATAAGCCCCCATTTGCGTTCTTTGGATCGACTCGATCAAACTATAGCCAGAAAAAGAGAGGATATTGGAAATTTGGGGTGTAGCTAAAACAATCTGTTCGACTTGGTTGGAAACTTTTTCTACCCGATTTAAACTGGCTCCATCGGGGAGATCGGCTGAGATCATGATCAATCCCTGATCTTCACTCGGGACCAATCCTTTAGGAATTATGATACCAAGAACGGCGAGCATTCCAATAATAACACAGCAAAATAAGCTGGCAAAAATAGGACGAGAAATCACCCATTTAGCGCCCTGAACGTACAGTTCGGTCAATCTATTAAAGTTTCGCTGAAAGAGCTCTCCTATCTCTCTTTTTTTGACCGGTTTTTTTAACATAAGGACAGAAAGAACAGGGCTCAATGTTAAGGCAATAAATCCAGAAATCAGGACAGAAACCGCGATGGTGATCGCGAACTGCTTATAAAATTGCCCAGGGATCCCCCCAATAAAGGATACGGGAATAAAGACAGCAGCCAAAACACAGGAAGTAGCAATCACAGGACCAGCAACCTCTTTCATCGCTTGGATAGCCGCTTCTTTAGAAGAAAGATTCCTTTCGCGCATATTTCTTTCGATGTTCTCAATCACGACAATCGCATCATCGACAACGATTCCAACACATAAGACAAGACCGAAAAGGGTTAATGTGTTTACAGAAAAGCCAAAAAAATACATTCCGATAAAAGTTCCGCAAATCGAAACAATCATCGCGCTAATCGGAATAAACGAAGCTCTAAAACTCTGCAAAAAAATGAGGATGATTAAAGAGACAAAAAGGGTCGCCTCAAGCAAAGTTTTTTCAACTTCCCATATAGACAACTTAATATAATCTGTTGTGTCATAGGGTATTTTATAAGTGATCCCTTCAGGGAAAAACTGGGCAAGTTCTTTCATTTTCAGTTTAACCCGATTGGATACATCAATCGCGTTTGTCCCCGTATCTTGGTAAATCGCGATAAAAGATCCGTTTTTCCCATTCAAGTTCCCAATGAGATCGTAACTCTGCGCTCCCAATTCGATCCGACTGACATCTTTCAATAAAACCATCGACCCGTCGCGATTGGCCCGCAGGATGATTTTCTCAAATTCCTGAGGATCTTTTAACCTACCAAGTCCATTCACAGGAATTGTAAGCTGATTCGGCTTGGTTACAGGTTCTCCTCCGATCATTCCAATTGATCGAGTCCCATTTTGTTCTTGTACAGCTGCCACGATATCGGAAATGCTCAATCCAAACTGAGCTAACTTATCGGGCTGTAACCAAATACGCATCGAATAATCGCGTGCATTCAATACATGCGCTAAACTGACTCCGGCAACTCTATCAAGGCTGTTGGCCACATTCGTATTGGCAAAATTAGAAAGAAAAATCTCATCATAAGTGCCACTTGTAGATTCTAGAGAGATAAAGAGGAGGACGCTCGGATACTGATTGAGAACCACGACCCCCTGCTTTTGCACCTCTATTGGTAAAGACGGCAGGGCCAAATTCACCCTATTCTGTGTATTGATGAGGGCCAAATTAGGGTCTGTGCCGAGCTTAAAAGAGACAATTAAATTCAGAATTCCTGCAGCCGATGTTTGAGAGTGCATGTAGATCATATCCTCTACACCATTGATTGCCTGCTCCAGGGGCGCGGCCACACTTTCTGCCAAAGTCTCCGCAGAGGCGCCGGCCAAGTTTGTTGTAACAAGAACCTGTACCGGAGTGAGGGTTGGGAATTGTTCTACAGGTAAATTTTTTAGACAAATCAAGCCAACCAATACAATAACGATTGAGGTTACGATGGCAAAAACAGGTCGATTTAAAAAAAAATTTATCATTGTGAGTTTGTTCGGTTCTTTTTAGGGCGGTTGATGACTTTGACAACAGTCCCTTCTTTTACCTTGTTCACCCCTTCCCGGATCACTTCATCCCCTTTTTTCAAGCCTGACTTGATGATCCAATAATCTTCGTACCAAGAGCCGGTGACGACATCCCGTCTTTCTACCCGATCTCCTCCCACCACTACATAAACAAATCGGCCGTTTTCCCCTTGTAAAACAGCACTCTGAGGAACAATAATTGCATTCGGCCGTTTAGCCCCAGAAATTTCGGCCCTTACAAATTGCCCCGGTTTGAGAATAAAATCTGGATTGGGGAAAATGCCGCGGGCGCTTAAAGTCCCGGTATTTGGATTTAAAACAGGGGAAACAAAGCTCACTTTTCCTGAATAAGGGTACTGAGAACCGTCACTCAGGACCAACTTCACATCAAATCCATATTCCTTAGGTACAATCAATTTTCCTTCTGCGATCTCTTGAGCACTCTCTACAAAATAAGAATCTGAGACGTTGACAATCACCCATATCGGGTCGAGCACAGAAACAGTCGTTAATAGATCATTAACTCCAGGAGATATTAACGACCCCTCTTGGAACCTCGAATTGGTGGTGAACCCGTCTATAGGCGATGAGATCTCCGTATAACTTAAATTTAATTCGGCCTCGGACAATTTTGCCTTATTGAAATCGACAACAGCTTGCTGGGCTAACAGCTGTGAGCTAGCATCTTCCCAATCTCTTCGGCTTGCCGCTTTTTGCTCGTAAAGAGGCTTGTACCTCTCGACCGCTTTTTCAGCAGACCACAAAATGGCTTTTTCTTTTTCTAAAATCGCCTTTGTCTCTGCAACTTGCGATTCATATTCCCTCGCATCGATTTTAAAAAGGGGTTGCCCCTCTTTCACAAAGGCCCCTTCTGTATAGGAGACCTCTTTTAGGTATCCTTCAACTCTAGAGCGGATCTCCACTAAATGGGAACTTTGGCAGACCCCAACAAACTCAAAATGTAAATCAAGAGTTTGTGGTTCAACGATATAGGTAGAGACTCTGATCTCTTTCTCCTCTTTTTTCTGTTCGGCACAGGAAAAAAGAAAAAATCCAAGAAAAGAGATCCCTAAAATTCTGAGACAAAAGGGCTGCATACAGGCAATCTCGCTGTTATTGCTGACCCTTGCAAATAACCAGTTATTTGTCAACAGAGGAAAGGGATTGCAATGCCCGATAATTGATTTTGCCAGATCCCATGAGAGGGATATCGTTTACTTGTTGAATTTTATAGACTTTGATCACATTGCTGAATCCCGCATCCCTTAAAATTTCGTTTGCCAATTCCAACTCGATGGGGAAAATTGAAAAGAGGATCAGCTTGGGATGTTCCGTATCTGCCTCTTCAGGACAAATAGCGAGAGAAGGGATATCTTGAACAATCAGCTTTCTTTTACGACATTCCACATTCAGGGCCTCTTCAATGGCGCCTAAACTGATCATCTCGCCCCCAATTTTCACAAAGCGTTTGAGCCTTCCTGTCAGCATGAGCGTCTGATCTTGATCGATATAACCGAGATCTCCTGTGCGAAACCACGATTTGCCTTTGATTTCGATAAAAGGGGAAGCCGCCTTTCCGATATATCCGTGAAAGACGTTTGGCCCGCGAACGCAAATTTCTCCTTGCTCTCCGGGAAGGAGCAACATATGCGTCTCAGGGTGGATCGTGATCGCTTCAATGCCCGGGAAGAGTTGACCAACCCCTTTCGGCTCCTTTCCCACCCGCATCATAGCGATAACGGGGGATGTTTCGCTAAGCCCATATCCTTCTAAAAGAAAAGCTCCCTGATGTAGTTCTTCCACCTTTTTAAACAGCTCTGGCGGCGTCTTTTCCCCAGCTGTAAGGACAAAACGGAGCGTTTTGAGCTGCTCTTTTTTGGCGACATTTAAAAGCTTTTTCAAAAAGTTAGGTACAATCGGAATCAACGTCACTTTCCATCGATCGATCCCTTCAGCGATCGCTAAACTATC
Source organism: uncultured bacterium (assembly GCA_964456885.1). Taxonomy (GTDB): domain Bacteria; phylum Chlamydiota; class Chlamydiia; order Chlamydiales; family SM23-39; genus REEB52. The sequence continues at coordinate 11,680 of CAYWDE010000024.1, forward strand.
AGCTGGATTTGGGTAAAAGGCGACGCGCATTCCGCAAAGAAAGGGGGTGAAGGTCGAGTTCGTAAATCCAAATGAATGGAATTGGGGGAGGATTCCATACATCGCATCATCTGAAGTATAGGTCCCTCTCAAATTCCAGCAGCAGTTGTAGATCGTGGAAAGGATGTTTTTATGGCTTAAAGGGACCCCTTTTGGAGCCGCTTCTGAACCGCTTGTAAAAAGGATCACAGATGGAGCATTCTCATCCAGACTATTGAGTTGCAGTTTTTTTAGTATTTTAGCAGGGGATAAAAGGGAGAGGAAGACCCCTTTTAATTTCATTTTTAGAGTGAGTCTTTTTTTCACATCCTCCAAAAGATCTATCTGATCGGAGAGCGATCCAAAATCGACAAAATTGATTTTTTCCATGAATCGCCAAGAACTCAATACAGTTTTAGCGCCTGAAATAGTCATCATCTGTTCGAGATATCGAGGCCCTAAAGTCCAATTCAGAGGAACGGGAACTTTTCCAGCGAGCATTAGCGCTAAAAGGACTATCGTCGATCCGACAGAAGAGGGAAGTAGAATCGCTACACACTCTTCAGGGATCTTCCGAAAGGCCTCTGCTAAAACAAGCGCCGCTTTTTTGCATTTTTTGTAGCTGAAGACACCTGATACATCATCTCCTAACGCAGAGAAAGGGCCCATTTTCTTACAGATATTTAAAAAGGCCTCGGGAATCGTTGCCCCTTCCAGATAGTTTGGAATAGGGCGATTTTTTTCTTCGGGCCAGCTGAAGTTTCCTTTTTGGATCGGCTCGTTGCTCGGCGTTATGCAACCGCTTGCAACCAAGATCAAGTCTTCAACTTTCTGCAAATTACTGAAAGAGATCTCTTTCACCGCATAGGTTTTAAAGAGATAGGCGACCATCTCGGCCACATTGAGAGAATCCATTCCAAGATCTCCCCCTAAATACATCTCGGGAGAAATCTTCAACTGAGGCTGATCGAGGATTTTTCGGATCTCTTTATAGATTTTCTCTGCAATTTCATCCGATTTTTTCGCACTGAGTTGCCGTTTTTTAGGGGAAGGGGTCAGTACAGCGGGCACCTCTTTGGACCAGAAATAGTTGCGAACTAGTTTTAGAGGTTCACTTGTGTGAATCTTCCCTTCATCATCCGAATAGTGGTTATACCAGTTTTCTAAAAACCGATTGCACTCGACACGGGATCCTTCCCGAGGAAAGCCTTTCGGATTGGCTTCAAAATCGATATAGATCTTTCTTCTGGGGGCAAAAAAAATCAGGTTTTTGATGAGGAGTTTAGCCCCCTGAAGCAGAGTGTCGAGCAAGTGGGGCGATTTCCCTACCAACGCTTTTGAAAAGCTACTTCCCCAAAGTCCTGAAAAACGGACGAGAACAATATGGGTATGGGGAGCTTTTTGGAGCACTGTATGAACAGACGAGGCGCCTCCGAGTTGCTCTTCGGATTGATTTTTAAACTTGCCTGAGGGGAAAATGACGAAATTATCCCCCTGCTGGATACCCTTTATAATCGTCTGAACAGCCACTTCAGCTTTTTTCAATTTATATTGATTGATCGAAGTTTCAAAATCGGGAACTAGGACGCACCTAACCATCTGAATTAAGGAGCTGATTACTGGAAAGTGGGAGATGAATTCAACAATGAGTGGTCGCATCTTAAATTGAGGCCAAAACCAGAGAAAAAATAGAAGTGGATCCATATGAGAAGTATGATTCGGAAGGAATAGAATTCCTTTCCAATCCTTGCTTCTTTTGATCAGCTCCTTTTCGCCTCGTACAATGACTTTATAGCGCAGAGATAAGACAGCTCTACCAATGAAAGCCATCAGAGATAAAAACAGATTTAGCACAGGGAACCTATCCAAATAAAATTTTTCGATCGATTTCAGTGATTATTTTGACCGATTTTCAATTCAAATTTGGGGAATAATATACCCTTGTCGATATTAATCCCGAAACTTGAGTCGAAAATCGCCTCAAAAGAAC
>CAYWDE010000025.1:0-13239 GCA_964456885.1 uncultured bacterium
AAGGGTTATTTAAAAGGGGTAATCAGAGAAGTGTCCATTCATAATAATTCGGTACGAGCAAGGATCCAAACAGATCCAATCCACAGATATACGCAAAATAAAGGAGAGGTGTATAAAAATTATAATTCGTTATCCACTCTAATCCCAATGCCGAATAAGGAAACTTTAGATCAGGTATTCGAGCTTTTACCTTGTCCCAAGGTTGTACTCTACAAAACTTCTTACATTGTCCAACAAAATTTTAGGTCATGAGACAAGCTTTAAGAAAGTATTTGAAAGATCGACATCTTCCCCTTTGTGCACCTGAACCTATACTGCTCGCGATTCAGAAATTAATTTAATAATAATACCTTAGAGAAGAGATTTTTATGTCAGCTATATCTACTCCATCAGATAGTAAATACATTTATTTATACGCAGATCCCGAAACTAGTTATCCCCTCTCGGTTGAACATCTAGAGAGAAGCTTAAAAAAGTACTTAGGGGAAGAGAGATCCCCTCAAATTGTCAAAGTGGACAGTGATTCGATCATCTCAGGTAAGTTAAAGGTGGCGAAAGCTCTTGTGATTCCAGGCGGAAATGCGGCAATGATGGCAGGAAAACTGAAGAAAAATGGGATGGCAAATCTTTCCGATTTTTTTACAAAACAGAAAGGGAATGGCCTAGGAATTTGCGCAGGCGCTTACTTGATCTCCTCTCATAAATATTATAATGGCTTTAATGAAGATCCAAAAATCACTAATCCCCTAAAACTTTATGATGCAACCCCACTCTCACTTCCCCTTCTCCAGGGCCCCGCAATCCCTTTAGGAAAAGATGCGGTCCACCTCTGTAATCATACGATCCGTTCCGTTGCCATTCGCACCCTGGAAGCTGCCTTTCCTGTTTTGTGGAATGGGGGAGGAGCTTGGGAAGAGGCTAACTTGCACCTTACAAAAGAGATGCACTTGGCTAAATATGCAGGCGATTTAGCGTTAGGTGATTGCGCTGCCATTTTTTCAACGCAGAATGGGAGCAATATTGTATTATCAGGGGTCCATCCTGAGCTCCAATTATCCCTAGAGGAACTGAATCAACAGTTTCCCCACTTGGGAAACAAAGAAGAGCTCATCAAAGCCGCCCCTCTGCAGCAGAAATTCTTTAACACCCTTTGCGAAACGGCTGGAATTTAGATTTCTGATTCGGTATCCTTATTCAAATCTATGGAAGAGACTCTCGAAGAAGCGGTCGCTAAGCGGCGCACATTTGCCATCATTAGCCACCCAGACGCAGGTAAAACGACCCTCACAGAAAAGCTCCTACTCTATTCGGGAGCGATCCAAACAGCCGGTATGGTTAAGGGGCGCAAAGGGCGCAAAGCGGCCACTTCCGACTGGATGGCGATGGAGCAGGAGCGGGGCATCTCGATCACCTCGTCAGTGATGCAATTCCCCTATAAAGATGTGATCATCAATGTCCTCGACACCCCAGGCCACGAAGATTTTTCCGAAGACACCTATCGAACCCTCACCGCTGCCGATTGCGCCATCATGGTGATCGACGCCTCCAAAGGGGTAGAGAAACAGACCCGTAAACTCTTTGAGGTTTGCCATCTCCGAAAGATCCCGGTCCTCACTTTCATCAACAAGATGGATATGCCCGGCAGAGAGCCTCTCGACTTAATGAATGAAGTGGAAAATGTCCTCCAGATCCAATCATTTGCCTACAATTGGCCGATCGGGATGGGAAAAGAGTTCCAAGGGGTCGTTGATCGGCAAGCGAATGAGTGTATCTTTTTCGCAAAAACATCGATCGGAGGAGCTCAGAAAGCGGACCTGATCCGGAAACCGCTCAAAGAAGCGGGCCCTCAAGTGCTTGAAGAATTGGAACTGCTCGATCTCGCTGGCAACGCGTTTGATCAAGACCGTTTTCTGAAAGGGGAAGTGACCCCCGTCTTCTTCGCTTCGGCCCTCACTAACTATGGCGTTGAACCCTTTTTTGATGCGTTCATCAACCTCGCCCCCTGCCCCCATGCAAGGCTGGCTAACCGGTTAGATGGGACAGAGATCGAGATCGACCCGATCAAAACCCCCTTTAGCGGCTATGTCTTCAAGCTCCAAGCGAATATGGATCGGCGCCACCGAGACAATATGGCCTTCATCCGGATCTGCTCTGGAAGATTTGAGAGGGACTTAACAGTTAGACACCACCGGCTCAATAGGGAGATCCGCCTCTCCCGCCCTCACGGGATGGTCGCAGGAGAGAGGACCACTCTCGACTATGCATATCCTGGCGATGTGATCGGCGTCATCAATCCGGGGCTCTTTGCGATTGGGGATACGATCTCCGTCACTGGAGGCTTCAATTTTAAACCGCTCCCCCAATTCCAGCCTGAAATTTTTGCTAAACTTTATCCGAAAGATGTGGGGAAAAGGAAATCGTTCGATAAGGGGCTTCTCCAACTCACCGACGAGGGGGCGATTCAGCTCCTCCACTCTTATGATCGAGAAGGGGATTTTATTTTTGCAGCGGTCGGAAAGCTCCAGTTTGAAGTGATGCAATACCGCTTAAGAGATGAATATGGGGTTGAGACGATCTTGACTCCCCTCCCCTATCAGTGCAGCTCTTGGATCGTTGGAGATATGTCCTCATTTGAAAAAACGACCACCTGTATGCTTGCAAAAGATCGCCTCCAGCGCCCCATGGCCCTTTTCACAACGCAGTGGGAGAAGCAGTACTGCATGAAGCAAAATCCTAAACATCAGTTCATCGACGTAGCTGTGTAATAAAATCTTTACTTGGTTTATGATCCTCCCCTCTTCAAAAAAACGGAGGAATCATGTCTATCGGCTCCTATTTCTGGAACGCCTACAACACTGCCACAACCTGCCTGTCCGATGCGACCACAGCAATGAGAAACATCCGGAGAGAAGATGTCGCGGCAACTGCACATAAAGTAAAAGATGCTACAGTTGGTTTGATCCAAAATACAGCTCATCATTGCGGAACCGCTTTTGAAGTTCTGATTCTCCAATCATCTCAGCGCCACCTAGAAAGAGAAGAGAAAAAAGAGGTTGGAGAGGCAGCAGATGAGTCTCCTGTAGTGACCCAGATGGGAGAATCGGAAACCGAAGAGAGTATAGGGGAGACCTGGCAAGAAGTGGTGATCGGAGCCGCTCAACAAGGAGCGACCCCGGCGCCCCTTGCCGCCTCTTTACCAGAACTTCCAATTGTTAGATTGCCAACTGGCCAGCTTGTGAAGAGTATTACGGACCATCAAGATGATCTATTCGGCCCCCGAAATAGGAGCTCTGCCAGCAGATCGGTACCAACAATAGAACAAGCTGAAGCACGATTAACATTAGGAACAAAAAGGTCTCAGATAAAACAGCAAGCAGCATTTGTAAAAGAGGCGTCAACATGACCTCTGTAGCTTTTGCCTTAACATCCAGTAAGGTCGAAAAACCTTTTCTCCAGATTCAATCTGTTTTAGATATCCCTAAATCTTTAACACAGTTGACCACCCAACTGCTTAGACAACCCCTATTTCAAGGGTATGGATCACCCCGTCAGAAATGCAAAGCGCTTCTATTACCCAAAATAGATGCGAGAATTTCGGAGATCTTTAACGAAAACTCGAGAAGACTCCGCAAAGACACTTCTCCCTGTGAAATCAGAACTTTCGGAACAGGCCACCATCAGCTGCAACATGAAATCACAGTTGAATCAATAGGGACTGGATTGACCCTCTGGCTGGAAGATCATTTTGAAGAGTGGAATGAAGAAACAAGCTTTGAAAAACAGGTCTGTTCCTTAGAGGTTTTAGAAGATTCATATCACCAGATTGTTTCTCAATTGAGAACGGGGTGGATCCCAACAAATAGGGAAGAGCCTCCTGAAAAAGATTTTACCCTTTTTGTGAAAGAAAAACGGCTTAAGGAAGAGCGCAATTTAATCGCCTCTCTAGCGAATAAATTCTCTCTTGAAAATGATCTCCGTTGTGAAGATAGGGAGAAATTGCATCTATGGGTTCGGAAAAGTTCATTGCCTAAGGTGACTCAGAAGCTGGCTCTCACTTTTGCAGAACCCAAAGGGGACTCTGCGCCGCCACAAAAAGGGTGAATGAGCCCATTCAGAAGAGTTTAAAATTGATAGGCAACAGTCCCGGTGTAGGCGTTATACCCTTTTTCTCCAAATTGATAGGAAGCGCCAAAGAGGAGGCTGTCCCGCTTCACGAGAGCATTGAGGTGATTGCAGATCACAAAAAAACTCACCTCATCGTAGTGTTCGATGTAGAGCTTATCGCCTAAAAAGAGGGAGTCGGTGATCGCAAAATCAAAATTGAATGGGATATTGCAAATGCAAAGCTCTCGGCAGGTCGTTAAGTGGATCCCGTTTTTCAAAATGACATTGGAGAGATCGTAATCGAAACGGATCCCTCCCCATGTGAGGGGGATGGTCCCGTAATAGCCTGCAAAATTAGTGATCCCGAGGACAAAGTCTGAAATAGGGATGTTGATGTTGCTATTCAATCCCGCATCGATGAATGAGCCTAAGGTCGCCAAACTGAGGGAACCGCCAAGCCCCCATCTCACCTCGGGAGTCAAGGTCCATGTATAGACCACGGGGATCCTCACTCCGAGGGCAACCGAACCATCGACCGACCAAGCGGAGCCGTTATCTAAAAAAGTGACCGGAAGGTCTAAAATAAGGGCCCAAGTGTGCTGAGGAGAATAAGAGTAGCGGAGCGGGGCGGTGATCACAATCGTATCCCACCCTTTGATCATCGCCTTTCCTACGCTCAAGCCCAGTTGAAACTCATTACCCATAGACTGGGAGCTCCATTTACACTCGGAACAGCCGCTTAAGGGGTCTAGGCGGGCTAAATTATAATCGGCTGCCGCCATCAGGGATAGAAGGCTGTTTGGATTGCCCGCAATCGGATCGATCGGCGTATATTCTGCATACACTTTCCTCCAGTGGCTAGCGTTGTGGCCTCCTGTAAGATAATACTCTTCAAAGAGCCGATTGCTCTCTTCCCTAGTTGAACCGCTAAAAGTGAGCGATACCCCTTCTTGAGGAATTTGTACATTGAGAACAGCAGAGCCGGCGCCATAGGAAGCGGTTGCATCCAATCCCCGCAAGTTAAGGTCGAGGGAAAGGGGCGATGTCGATGTATAGCCTGAAAGTTTTTTCTGGATCGCTGCAGTAGATAAATCCTCAACTAAATCGACGATATTTGAGGTCGCTGCGGAGCCGCTTTGAGATCCGGCTGTAAAAGTCGCCTTATAAGGCGATTTCCCCTCTACTTGTGCCGAAATTGAAAATAAAATAAGAGCCAAAAATATCGGTCGTTTCATAAATCTCCAAAAAAACCTTAGTTATACATCAGAATAGATGGCGCTTCAACAGCAAAAAACATCCCCCTTATATTAACCGACAAAAGAAGAATTACCCATTGATGATATAGCGGATCATCACGCCAATAAAGGCGAGTCCTACAAAAAAAATGGTTAATCCAACGGGAGAGCCCCATCCATACCACTTCATGGCCTGAAGGGCATACTCTTTTTCTCTCTCTCGATCCATAAAATGATCCCCCTATTTAAATAAAAATGGTGATTGATTATGCACTTTTTCTTTTTTTAGATGCCGTCTCTGAAATACCGGGTGATTGAGCAGATCCTGTCATTTCTGATTCTTCCAAACCCCTTTTCTCTTGAACTCCCCTTCGCTCTTCTGAAATTTCCATTTTCTCTTCGGCTGGCTCAGGGATTTTCCTTTCAGTAATCTTCAGATATTCTATGTCGTGAAGATTCATTTGTTGGGAGTTATTGAGATAGTTTGTGACATCGTAAATAGCATCTCCTGATCGAACCACAAAACTAGAGATGTCTCCTCTCATTTTGGGAAACGCTTTTCTACACACGTAACCGATCCGAGTGATCAAGCCGGTCCATAGGATATTAGCTTTCCGATCTTCTTCTGTTTCTAAAGAAACTCCTGGAGGAAGAATTAAATGGATAATGACCCTTTTTACTAACTCTCTTTCAAATGAATTCACCTCTTCGAGATGCTTTCCGTCCTGATGAACATAAAATAACCCCTTAGATTCCTCTTGAGCTAGATCTCGAATTTTTAAAAACGCCGGATTTACGTCTGTCAGATTGAATTGGTTATTTGCTCCTTCGAAAATCAGATAGGCCTTATGGGCAAAAAACTCAAATCTCCCTTTTGCAAAGGCATATTCCCCCTTTTCCAAATTCCGAACGCCAAATTCGATCAGCCCTATGTTGTGTAAAGAAAGCAAATTACTGTTTAAAGCAGCCATAACATCACCTCTTTGGATTAAAATGGGAGGAGAGTAAACCAGAAAAATCCTTTCTTCTCAATAGTGGTTTAGAAACGCCCACGAATCATGGGGCGTTTGGATTCTTGTAGAGGGGAATGTAGGGGAATTTTTTTAATAGCCCCTCATTATCATCATATAATTCCACTTCGATTGTAATCCCTTTATGCCTATCGCTAGATTGAGACATGAATGATTGGATACTTTGAACGGCTGCTTCAATGATCTCTGAAGCTTCTTGAATTGAGCGACGATGATCCCAGACCCTTTTTTGGTGGAGTTTGATCGATTCTGGGTCAAAACCGAGGCCCCTATTTTCATCGTCTAAAGGTGTATATAAATAACGGACACATCTAATTTGGATCAGCGTTGCTGTTTGAAGCCAAGGTTGCACGTCTTGACAGATCCGATTCTGAAGAGATTCTACTGATGGAATTAACTGTGAAAAGCCTACAGAACTCATTCTACCCCCTTTTTTTTCTAATTTGGCAAAAACTCTAAATTAAATCGGAGAGAAAATCTATTCTAAAATCTTCGAATTTCTATTTCTCAAAACAGCATCCGCAAGGACGAGGGCTGCCATCGCTTCAACAACAGGGACAGCACGAATCGCGACGCATGGGTCATGTCTTCCAGATTCTGGGGGCTGAAAAGTGATTTTTTCCCCTTTTAAATTGACCGTTTGCTGCGGTTTTTTTATCGTTGAAGTGGGTTTAAAAGCGATTCTAAAAAAAAGTGGGGAACCGGTCGAGATCCCCCCTAAGGTACCTCCAGAATAATTGGTAGCTGTATGGATCTTCCCCCACTCATCCACATCAAAAAGATCGTTGTGTTCAGAACCTCTCATCCGAGCCGCTTCAAATCCTAAGCCGATTTCAAATCCTTTAGATGCTGGGATCGAAAGCATAGCATAAGCGAGCTCCGCTTCAAGTTTAGCGTAGAGAGGCTCTCCAAGAGAGGCTGGTACATGAGCGGCACAACTCACAATCCCCCCTAACGAATCCCTCTCTTCTTTGATCTGCGAAATCCTCTCCATCATTTTTTGCGCAGCGATCTCGTCGGGGCAAAAAATCGGATTGAGATAGGTTTTTTCACGCAGTTTTTGCAACTCTGATAGATCGGGCTCTTTAATGGGAATCCCTCCAATTTCAGAGATGAACGCAGTACACACAATCCCAAAATGGGCGAGGAGTTTTTTAGCTACAGCGCCCGCAGCCACACGCGCCGCCGTTTCCCTTGCAGAGGCTCTCCCTCCCCCCCGATAATCAAAAATCCCATATTTTTCTAAATAGGTGAAATTGGCGTGCCCAGGTCGATAGAGCCCTTTAATTGTCTCATATTGGCTCGGATCGGCATCTTGATTCCGGATAAAAATCGCGATCGGAGCCCCTGTTGTTTTCCCTTCAAAAAGGCCCGATAGGATTTCCCCTTTATCCGCCTCTTTTCGAGGAGAAGTGTAGCTGTTTCTCCCGGGCTGACGGAGAGATAACTGCTCGTTGATCTCCTCCTCACTTAAAAGGAGTCCTGCCGGGCAGCCATCAATCACAACTCCTATTCCTGCACCATGCGACTCTCCAAAAGTGGTGATCCGAAACAGTTCCCCAAAAAAATTAGAGGCCATGATTGACTCCTTGGATAGTGAGGGCGATCTCTTCGACAGATTGGGACCCCACATCGACAATCTTGTCTGCATAGTTTAAATAGAGGGGCAATCGGAAATCGTAGAGTTTTTTTGCCCCCTCTAAATTTTTAAAGAGGGGCCTTGTCTCATCTCCCACCAATCTCTTTTTGATCTCTTCAAAAGGGATGTTTAAGAAAATCACCTCTCCGCCCCCTCTCTTAAAATAGTCGAGGGTTATTTTATTGAGGACAACCCCTCCTCCAGTAGAGATGACCCACCGCTCTTTCTGCGCATACTCTTTCCCGATGGCGATCTCTGTCTCACGGAGAAGAAGCTCCCCCCCTTTGGCAAACACTTCCCCCATATTCTGACACCCTGTTTTTTGACACACTAGATCGTCCATCTCCAACAACGCAAACCCGAGAGCTTGGCTCAAATATCTCGCAACGGTCGATTTTCCTGACCCCATAAAGCCGATGAGGATAATATTCATCGGATCCCCTTCAAAACTTCCCAAAAATTTGGAAACGTTTTATTCACAACTTCTGGATCACATATCACCATTCCAGTTAAAGAGGTCCCTGCAACAGCAAAAGCCATTGCGATTCTGTGATCATTATAAGTTTCGATGAGAGCTCCTCGAGGAGAGCCTCCGTAAATGGTGAGGCTATTTTCTGTCTCTTCTGTCCCAATTCCCATTTTCTTTAAATTTTCTCGCACCGCCAAAATCCTTTCACTCTCCTTCATCCTCAGAGAACGGACCCCTGAAATCTTCGTAACCCCTTTTGCAAACGAGGCCAATACAGCCATCGTCATCACCTGATCGGGGCAATCTTCCATATCGATGGCAATGGGGATCACCCCTTTTCCCTCTACCCGAATTTTATGATCCCCATAGGTTACCACATTCCCCATCTCCTCCAAGAAATTTAACAATTTCCGATCTCCCTGCTTAGAGATGGGGTTTAAATTTTCCACCTCAATGGCCGATTTTGTTAAAGCGGCGATCGCAAAAAAATAGGCAGCGCTCGAAAAATCCCCCTCAATCAAGTACTCTTTTTTTTTGTAACTCTGGTTTTCGGGAATCAGATAGGTAGATCCCTCATCCCCTGCCACCCCCCACTCCCGCATACAGCTCAAAGTGAGATCTACATAAGATTTTGAAATCAGGGGACCTACTATTTGCATCGTCAACCCTTTAGAAATGTAGGGGGCAATCAAAAGGAGGGCCGAACAAAATTGGCTGCTTAGATCACTTTTTAAAGAGACAAAAGGGCCGCAAAGTCTAGAAGATAAAATTTTGACCGGAAGCCTCCCCTCCTCTTCACAATATTCAATCTGAGCCCCGAGCTGCCTTAACCCTTCGACCAAATCTTGAATCGGCCTCTCATTCAGCCGGCTACTCCCTCCAAGCACCTTGATGCCAGGGACGATAGACGAAAAAGCTAACATAAATCGGACCGTTGTCCCCGAATCGGCAGCAAATAATTCGTACTGTTTCTCTTTGATCGAATCGAGATCCCCCTGCACAACGATCTGATCCCCTTCTATCTCGATCTCGACCCCCAGTGTCTTTAAACACCTGATCATCGCCTCTGTATCTTCGCTATACAAAGGGTTTTTAAGAACAACCGGCCCCTTTGTGAGGGCCGCTAAAATCAGAGCCCGATTCGTGTAGCTTTTCGAGCCAGGGACTCGAACGGCTGCATCTACAGGGCGATCCAAAGGGAAAAGCTCTAATTTATTCATCGATAAACCTTTTCCATCCAATCAAGAGAAGATTCTAACTCTTTGCCCCCAACAGGTCTGCAGTAAGCATCTTCAAAAGAAATGGCGCGGCCAATTTGATCCAGAAGGACAAAACGGATCTCCCCCGCCTCTTTTTTCTTATCATGGGACATCGCCTCTAGAAGGCGATGGCGGTTATAGCCTTTAGGCAATTTCAGGGAGAAAGAGCGGTATCTTCTCTCAATTTCCTCAAATTCTTTGCCAGAGAGGTAGCCGAGACACATACTTAAATGGCTCTCCACAACACAGCCTAGAGCGACCGCCTCCCCGTGGGGCATTTTATAACTCGATACCGCCTCCAATCCATGACCAATCGTGTGGCCAAAATTGAGAATCCGCCTCAATCCCCTCTCCTTCGGATCCCGTTCAACAATCGCAATTTTACCCTGGATCGCTCTCAGAACCCTATTTTCCTCTCTTTCCCAGATGGTGCGATCCTGAATAAGCCCCATTTTCAAAATCTCGGCAAGGCCATTGAACCGCTCTTTTTCAGGCAAGGTCTGTAAGGTACTGAGATCGGCAAAAACAGCGTGGGGGGGATAAAAAGTGCCAATCAGATTTTTCCCAAAAGGGGTATTGATCGCCGTCTTCCCCCCAATCGCCGCATCAACCATCGCCAAAAGGGTGGTCGGGATCAAAATCAGGGGCAATCCCCGCATATAGATCGAGGCGACGAAACCGACCAGATCGGTCGTCCCCCCTCCGCCGAGGGCGATTAGAGTGGTATCCTTTCCAGCTCCCCTTTTAGAGAGTTCACCGATCAAATGGGTCGCCGTCTCTTGCGTCTTTCCCCTCTCTCCACTTGGGACCACTAAAAGCTCAGCCCCGATCCGTTGGGCTAAATCGATCCCATACAACTCTTTAACAGTCCGATCGGCCACAATGACTTTGTTGCCTCTATTTAAGAGCTGAGCCATCTCACCTGTTGCCAGAAGACCTTCTCCGATATAAATGTCTGTTGAGGGGGAATTTAAGAGTTTTTCCATAAATACCTTCTAAGATATCGTTTTAGGGCGATTGAACCAAAGAAAAAGAATGGACGAGAGAATCACTTCATTAGAAGAACAAATTAAAATGCTTACGCATACAAATGCAGAATTAATGGCTTTTAAGCAAGAATACGCTTCAGCAAAGCAGAGCTTGAGCCGGATGAGTACCCGGCTGCGCAAGCTATGCAAACGGTTAACACCAACAAACGAAGTCGTGATCGAAATGCAAAAAATTGCCGATGAGATCAGGGATTATGTAAAAGAACTCCACACTTGAGGAGTTCCTAAAATTAAGAAAGAATAGTCCAACCTTTTATATCTGCAGGAGCCCTACATAAAGTAGAAGCTCCGTGAACAGTCTCTAAGAGATGGGGAGTTATACCGTTCGTAATTCAAGAATCGGCTTTTGGGCGGGTTCAAAGCGCCTGAAATCAATTAAAAAAATGGGATTAGTATTACACCAATACAAATCCCATTTTTTTAATTGATTTGAGGCAGCTTTCAATCCCGTCCAAAAGCCGATTCTTGAATCACGAGCGGTATAAATACTACCCATTTGGCCCCTTGTATACTGAAGAGTGGACAACCATAAACCCCTTATCTGCGATTTTTTGAATACCGAGTCCATTGATAGCTGCATTCAGCGGCTCTCTGATCTCTTCGCCCATTTTTAATCCACGTAAAGTACCATCTTTACTCCCTAAAATCTCCTCATAACTAATCCATTCAGCTCTCAAAATCTCTTTTGGAGGGGGATTTAGCTTTGCCTCACTAATCCCTTTCATTGCAAAAAACCAAATTTGGCTGATTGCGGGAGCAAACTGGTTTTCAGGAAATTGACTTTGCCCGATGAGTACCGGCTCTTCAATCTGAGCTGGATCGATTTTAAATCCCCCCTCTTCCATAGCTTCCCTAAGAGCCGTTGCCGCCGGATTTTTATCTTGGCCCGGGTTGAAACTACCACCAGGCAAATTCCACTTCTCTTTCCTCATCTGATTTACAACTAAAAGCACTTTTCTCGCTGTAGTATCGCAAAGAAGGGCCGTTGCACCGATGTTATGGGTCGCTCCTGCAGGAATGGCGCAAACTTCGTTTAGATTCAGCCATTGCCAAAACTTGATCTTTTTTTCTTGATCATCACGAACTAAATCCCCTTTTCCAGCGATTCCAATAGAAAATGTCTCGGGCAATACCGAAAGGAGAGTTGGATTTATGGGAAGAGGAAGATTGACCCACAAAGAATCATAACTATTCGTTCTTCGAATCGCTTCACCAAGAGTTGCAATTTGATCTCTGACGAATGGGAGTCTCTCTTTTTCGATTTTTCCGATTTCGATATAGCACCCTCTATATTTATCGGTAACGATATACAATTCATCTGCCCCTTTTAAAGAGTAGACGGTCTTTTTTTTCTCTTGAGAAACTTGAGGCGATTGCCGATAAAGATTTGTGAAAAATGTATCGATCTCTACAGGGGTTGAAACAACTGGAGCGATGCTTGCCATGATAGCCTCCTTAGGCGGTTAAAAATTTGGGTTGTAGACACTAATATATAAAGGCGAAAAAAAGCAAGCCGATTTCAAGAACTGACATTTTCCCTTCAAAAGGATAAAGTCAATGAGAGCCGCGAGGGATAGGAATTCAGAAATATGTCAAGAAAGGAGCCCAATTTACAAAAAACAGAACTCCATCCTAGAAACCGGCATCGGGGAGCCTATCCATTTAAAGAGCTTATTAAAAGTTGCCCCGATTTAGCCCCCTTTGTGTCAAAAAACATCCATGGGAATGAGTCGATCGCTTTCACCAACCCAAGGGCCGTTAAAACGCTCAATAAAGCCCTCCTAAAGTTCTTTTATAATATCATCTGGGATATCCCAGATCCCTTCTTGTGCCCCCCTATTCCAAGCCGTGCCGACTATATTCATTATATCGCAGATTTACTGGCCATTTCCAAAGGGGGGCTAATCCCGCAAGGTAAAGGGGTCTCTGTCTTAGATATTGGTGTTGGCGCTAATTGCATCTACCCTTTGATTGGACATAGAGAATATGGGTGGCATTTTGTCGGGACCGATATCGATCCGAAAGCAATCTCCATTGCAAATGGGATCCTTGAAAAAAATGGGCTGACAGAAGCGGTTGAACTCCGTTTGCAAAAGTCCCCCTGTAAGATTTTTGAAGGGGTCCAAAAAAGGGGGGATCCCACCTTTGATATTTCGATCTGCAACCCCCCATTCCACTCCTCCCCTTCCGAAGCAAGAGCGGGAACCCAGAGGAAATGGAAAAATTTAAAGGTAAAAACTGAGGCGCTGAATTTCGGAGGGCAAAGCAATGAGTTGTGGTGCCATGGGGGAGAAATTGCCTTTATCAAACAGATGATTCAAGAAAGTGTTGATGTTCAGTGTAAATGGTTTACAACTCTTGTCTCCAAAGCGAGCAGTCTCCCTGAAATCTACCGCTCGCTAGAGAAGGTAAACCCTTCCCAAGTAAAAACTATCCCTATGGGACAAGGGCAG
>CAYWDE010000026.1:0-13193 GCA_964456885.1 uncultured bacterium
TTTTCAGGATCCGGTCAGCGGCCGATTTCTCTTTGTCAATTGTTTGGAAAGCGATCTCTTCTTCCTCCATAACACCAGAGGCGTACCGCTTATTTCCTGTGTAGGCCATATCGACCCCATTGATCAGAATCGGATTGCACCCTAAAAATTGAGCCCAAGCGATCGCTACAGCGGTGACCGAAATCGTCTCAGAAGAGAGCTCTTCTCCGATGAGCGGATCGAGAAGACCGAGCTCCTCCTCTAACCAAAGCTCAGGAACGCCCCCAATACCGCTCCGCATGTAGCCGAAAGGGCCATTGCACGTTTGGAAGATCCCTGGATAAACACGGGTGGAATAGAGGAGAGGCACCTCAAAAGCAAAACTGTTTTTCAGCCGCCGGTACTCTTCTAAATTAGGATCGATCGCCATTCCAAAGTGGGGGAGAATCCCTTGGGAACTCAGGGCCGCTAAAGTGGAGCCCCCTGCGATGATCAGAGCCCGATTTTCGAGCTCTTTTAAAAGGGGGAGCGATTTTTGCAAAGAGGGGCCTGCGCCACACACAATGGCTGGAACATCTTGAAATGCCCCTTTCAGCCCATTTGCGTAGAAAGAATGGGGCAAATATTGAATATTTTCGACAAAATTTCTAAAGGGTTGGTAACCGTGGAGCCGATCGATATAAAGGGCATGAGAAAGGGCTGTTTTGCGGAGACATTGAAGGCGCAAATTTTGCACCCCCTTTTTCGATTTAAGACCGCTAAATTCGACCCTTTTTACAGGAAACCGCTGAGCCAAAGCTTCGATCTCTTCCCCCTTTTTCGAAAAGAGTTCCAATTCGACTTGGGGGTGAGATAAAATTTCTAAAGCCTCGGGAAGATAAAGAAACGAGGAGATCAATTCAGGATCGTCTTCAAGAAAAATCAGCCTCCTCTCAGAAGATTGCTGGAGCCACTCTTTACATTGAAAGTAGGCAGCTCCATTCCCAAGACCATAGAAATAGAAAACTTCCACTTGGGTCAGATCGATCGGAACAATCGGCTCCTCTGAGATCTCTTTAGAGCCCCAAGTTCCTGCCATCAATCCAAGACTTGGGAACCGCTCCATCAATACACTGGCGGCTTCGCTATACGTAGACAAGTTTTTTCCCATTCCAAAAGCCCTGCTTTTCTACCCAAATCTTCTCAAACCGATCCCAGATTTTCTCTTGATAGGTATCGAAATCTTTCCAAAGGGCCTCTACCCGGAGCTCTCCCGCATCATCCCATTGCCGTAAATTAAACCGGACTCCATCGAGATACTCGATCTCTTCCAACAATTGCCCTTTTTTGTTGAATCGGCGATGGATCCCAACCGGTTTTCCCGCCTCGTAACGCCCCTCGTCAAGAAGGATCCCCTTTTCGCTCCACATCTGATCTAAACCTTCTCGGACACCTTTCAGAAAGTGGGATCTCCGCTTCAGCTGCCCGTTGGGCCAGTAAAGAAGTGATTCCCCATTCAGCCTTCCGTCCGAATAATTTTCGATTGTTTTAAGCGTCCCATCTTCATAAAAATAACTTTTTTGATTTGCAGAAATAGTGCTGTAGAGAGCGCCGTTTTGGTAGTATAAATTATCCATGTTCCTCCAAGACCGTTTGAAAGAAGAGTTTTTGATGGAATTCTATTTTCTGATTTGGATCCCCCTCCACTTCCCGCTCAAAAATGGGTCTCCAGATCTCCCATAATGGCGAAAGGAGTTTTTGGTATACAATTTCATCCTCCATATTTGCAATGTCTTTTTTACAATTTCTTAATGAAAGATCCCACTCTTCCCATTTTTTGGAAGCGGTCCGAATGGGCAATTTTTGAATCGCCTCATGGACCCATTTTCTTAAGTTTCTCTCCTCAGTACACCGCTTTAGACTCTCTGAAAGGGGCTCTTTAGGGAGTTGGAGGATCCCCCCCTCCGTCGCATTGAAAAAATGGCGCCCTTTAGCCAGCTCTTCTGTCCACTGAGCGCTCATGAGCCAATCTTTCTGCGTAATCGCCCCTCTCGCCTCAATCAGCCCCTCAGGGAGATCGGCTTCGATCTGCGCATATTTTCTCCCCTTTTCATAACAGAGATCCATCCCGACAAAGATAATAGGGCTGCAGCCAAGATGCACAGCGACGGCTGTTAAGAAATTCCCCACAGTCCACCCCCCATCAAATCGTTCCTCCTCATGGACCCAATTGATCGCTTCGGAAGAGCTATCGGGAAAAAGGAGTTTTTCTCCATGGACAAGAGAAAAATTGTCCCGGTTCATCCGGCTCTGGTAGCAGAAAGGGGTTTCCGAAAAGGGGTGCATTTTGAATTGCCGATAAGGGGCCTCTGCATCGATAGAGGCGGCGAAGTGGGGCTCCACATCGATCACATTGAGAGCGCTCCCTCCTGCGAAAATAAGGGCTCTCTTCTCGAACTCTTTCAAAAGATGGCGATTTTTTTCTAAGCTCGGCCCTGCTCCAACAATCAGGGCAGGAACCCCTTTAAAGGCCCCCTTAAGCGACATCCCTCTCCGATAAGGTTGCTCATTGGCTCTCGCATTTTTTAGCGCTAACACCCAATAATCTGCAGCTTCTGAGAGGATCAGATGGGCAGCCAAATGACATTTTTCCAGCTCCTCTTTCAGAGCCCCTTCACCAATGATATGTAGTTTCCGAAAAACAGCCGACCAGGCAATTTTCCGTAAAATCCCTGCCACTTGCAGGGGGGTCTCCACAACATAGATTTTTATTCTGGGATCTCCACTCACCCGCTCTTCATCTGAGAGGATCGCGACCCTTTTTTCCCCGTCTACCCAAAGAAGGGCCTCTTGATAAAAAGAGTCGTTCCACTGAAGCGCGCAGATAAAATCAGAGTCTTTTGGACATTTCATACAGATCTTTAAATAGAGGTAAAAAAGGGACCGATCCGATTTTCCCCTGCTCATGCCAAAAGGTCTTCAACTCATTTGGGCCGCATAAGCAAAGGAAGGGGGCTTTGATTTCCCGATTATACCCAAGGGCTTGCTGGGTCACAGCGTCATCTAACTTGTGGGCTTTACATTCGACGAGAAGGAGCGGCTTCATCTCTTGGGTGTAGCAGAGGAGATCATAACGGCGAGGGCCGATTCCCCTTTCGATAGAAATCAGCCCCTTCGGAAAGCCCAGCTCACCCGTCATCTTTTGGATCAGCGATTGTCTAACCTGTTCTTCAGGCGTATTGACAACCAACCTTTTCCGGATGAGACACTTACTGTATCTGGACAAGTCCGTAATTTTGATCCTCGCGGCGATAGATCATCTTAATCTTTTGGTCCTCTTCCGATTTAAAGATCAGGAAAGGGTCGCTAGTGATCTCCATCTTCATGATCGCCTCATCTTGGGTCAACATTTTCAGAGCCATTGTCTCTTTAGCTACGACATGGTGGAGCTGGTATTTCTCCGCTTCCCGTATAGCAGACTCAGCTTGGATATCATCATTGATCGCGCTCACATCGTCTTTGAGACTTTGGATCACATTCACGTGGATATCTACTGTACTCAAGTCCTTATTTCGGTAAGACTGCAATTTAGTCTTATATTTCCGGATCAGCCTTGTCACTCGGTCTACAGCTTTATCGATCGCCTCATACATATTGGGCTTGTGGACATCGACTTTGATCTGAAATCTGATGAAATTCATCAAAATAGAACACGTATTTTCCAATTTTTGTGCATCTAGAACTACGTGGACATCGATGATGTGATCGGCAATCCGCTCAATTCTTGCCAATTTTTCCCAGACATAGCTGCGGAGGGCGTCTGTGACTTCAATGTGTTTTCCGACGATATACAGAGTATATCCTTCATTCGCGAATTTGTTTGGCTTACCCATATCCTACACCTATTTTATCACAGCTAAGCTTACCATCTAACTTCTTGCCTGCCAAGCGATTTTTCCTGATAATAGATCTATGTCAACAACAACCCCAGGCCTTCTCCTCCACTCGATCCCCTATCTGGGGCAGAAAAAAATTCTGAAAGTGTTTACCCCAGAACTTGGGCTCCTCTCCTTTTTTGCCCAAAAAACAAAACTCGACCCCTTTTGTCTTGCTGAGTGGGTCTACCGGAAAACAGAGAAAGAGATCTACCCCCTTCAAGATGCGACCCTTCTTGACCCGCTCCTCGATCTCCGAGGAACCTATAACACCCTTGTGGCTGGAGGAGCAATCGCACAAGACCTCCTCAGAACACAACTCCCAGGAAAAAGAGCTACAGAACTTTTCGACCTAACCCTCCTCTATCTTCGGAAGCTCTCCTCAGCCCCCGAAATTCTAGCCGCAAGCTTTAAACTCAAACTTCTCCTCCATGAAGGGCTCCTCTCAGAAGAACCAGACCCCTCATTCACCCCGCTAGAGTGGGAACAAGTCGAAACGCTCGCCTTTTCGAGGAAACTCTCCACCATTCAATTGCTTCAAACAGCCCCCTACTCCAAAATCCAACTCCTATTTGAAGAGCGGATTGGCCCCTAATAGAACGATAATAAATTGCGAAAATCGACATTTCGGATGTATACTAACTAAACAATTAACATTAATCATTTCTGAGAGGAAAAAATGACTATTAGATCATCCGACCTATCTTCCTATCAACAAAGTGTTGGAGACTACGATTTATGTGTAGCGAGATCCCCTTCATCAGCTGCTCAAGAAACAAATGAGCGGATAACAGATGTGGCCCTTAGATCTTTAGACAATGAAAAAGGGAAAAGTGATCAATCTTTAATCCAAGAACCAAACAAAAATGCCTCTCCTGTTAACGAACTTTCCGATTTAGATTCCCCTACTCTTATTGACTTTATTAATAAGTTAAATATAGAGGAAACTGACGAAAAAAAGCTGTTCGAATCAGTAACTCCAGAAGATTTGGAAAGATTTTTATCCTTTATAACTGAAAAGCCTGAAAGAGCTTTTTCAACTAAACTACGTTACGTCTCTAATTTAAGATTTTTAATGAATTCCGAACAATTCAAAAAAATTGATCCCAAATTTGTTCAGGAAATTTTAAAGAAGTGTTTCAATTCGAGCACATACTTATTTAATCATTTTATCCTGGCTGTAGAATCAAACAATCATAGCCTATTTCAGCCAGTGATAGACGTTCTTTCAATTGATGATCTATCGAGATTTATTATTGGAAAAAATAGAGTTGCATCCCTACATAAGTCCGACATAACTTGCTTTCAACCATTTCTTTCTCCAGAACGTTTCAACGCACTATGCGATTCCCTTGAAGGAAAACTCCACTACCTTGCTCATGATCTTCTAGATGAATTTGGACTTTCAAAGAGGTTTCGTCCAATAAAGGAACTAGAAATCCCCAATGAATGAATGATTTTTTCGCTTATTTTGGCCAATTTTTTGCATCAAAGGGTGGGGGTCAATAGGATATTAATCCCCACCCAAATAGGAGCAAATCTACTCCCTCGCCTTTTCCCGCAAACTCTCTGCGATCCAAAATGTCCCCTATCCCAAAATCCAACTCCTGTTTAACGAGCGGATCGGCCGTTAGAACTGCCATCTCTTCCAAAGGAGCCCCCCTTGAGTTTCCCATCAGACTAGTCTATGATGTTTATCCAATACGATAGGCTCTTTCATGCATCCACACAAAATTCCGCTAGCTAGCGATAACTGGTCTCCAGCCCACCCTTCAATCATTCAGGCGATGATAGAAGCCAATGAAGGGCCCACATCTGCTTATGGCTCCGACCCCTGGACTCAAGAAGCGGAAAAATGGATGCAAAAAATCTTTAAAAAAGAGTGCAAAACTTACATGGTCCCTACAGGGACAGGATCGAACGTCCTCGCCCTCAAGCTCTCTTGCCGTCCCCATGAGTCGGTGATCTGCACCAATATCGCCCATCTACACCACCAAGAATCGGGCGCTGCCGAAGCAGTTGTGGGATGCAAGCTTTTGACCGTCCCACACAAAAATGGGAAAATCACCTCTGAAGATCTCATTAAGAAGCTCCATCATGAAAGAGCTTTCGGGAAGCACTCCACCTCGCCTCGACTCCTATCTATCACTCAACCTACTGAAGCGGGAACGGTCTACACTCTGAAAGAGCTGAAAGCCTTATCTCAAGTATGCAAGGGGGAACATTTACTCCTCCATATCGATGGGAGCCGCCTTTTTAATGCAGCAGTCAGCCTAAATGTTCCGTTAGATGAGATGATCGGTGCTGCCGACCCTGACCTTTTATCGCTAGGGGGGACGAAAAATGGGCTGATAGGGGCAGAATCGCTTCTTGTTTTTAACCCCTCTCTTTTGGAAGGTTCCGACTATCTGCAGAAACAGACGCTGCAACTCCCTTCAAAAATGCGCTATCTCTCCGCCCAATATATAGCCCTATTTAAAAATGACTTATGGAAAACCCTTGCGGAACACGCGAATCAAAAGGGGCAAGAGATCGCTTCGATTCTCAAAACGATCCCCACCCTCTCTTTGAGTTATCCGGTGGAGACCAATCAGATTTTTTTCACAGCCCCTGCCTCCTGGCTTCCACTTCTCCAAGAGAAAATTTTCTGCTATCCGTGGGATGCAGAAAAAAATGAGATTCGGTTCATCGCCTCTTGGAATACCACAGAAGAGGAGGTAAAAAGTTTGAGATCAACCCTTCTCGAAATCTCTCACATCCTCAATGAGGAAAACTAACTCTTTAGAAAATGTGCAATTGGATCGGATCCGCCGTTTGTGGTGCTCTATCCGCTCTTGAACCCCCTCATTCCATAGATCTGAACCCTCAATAAAACCCCCTTTTTTAGCGTATTCTAAAAGAAGGCGCTCCAACTCCTCTGCAGGATATTTTTTCAATAAGATCTCTAGAGTCGAAACATACTCTTTCAACGCCGCTTTCTCAGCCTGAGAGAAGGGCCCCTCCATAGAGGCTATTTGCCCGCAGGCCTCTTTTGCTAATTCGGTATTAAATGCTGCAGCCATATCGATCCCACAAAATCGATCACTCTCTTCGTCGTAAAACAAGTTGGGGGCGCTCCGATCTGCATTACCGAGAAAAGTGTCTAGAGCCACTATTTTGGGCAAATCGGGATGTTTGGCCATATTTTGGATGATACGTCTTGTTAAACCGGTCTCTTCTAAAGGGAGGGGGCCCCATTTTTTCCACATCGGCGAATTTTCTTTTCTGTATCGTTGGTGGATATCGATCAGGTGATAAGGAGATGTCTCTTCAGTGATACTTAAACCCTTCGCCAAGGTGTGTAGAGTTGCAGGAAAAGAGGGGAGCTTTTTCCCAATATGAGAAACCGACGGGGGAATCAGAGAGACCCGATTCATCGATACCCCGATCTGTTCAGCAATATGACACCCAAGAGCATCTAAAACGAGCAAAAATTGTTCATCGGGAGAGGGATCTTTCACCTGCTTAATCACAAATTCATTCTTTGAGCTATCTCTCAGAAAAGAGATAAAACAGTCGTCTGTTTCAAGACTTTTTAGACAGATAACGGGGGGAGAAAGTTCCGAGTAGAGAGGATAAAAAGCGGACAAGAAGAGGAAAAAAAGAGGCATATAAATCGAGGTTTTGCACCGAAAGGGACTCGAACCCCTAACCCCTTGGTCCGAAGCCAAGTGCTCTATCCATTGAGCTATCGGTGCCCTTTAGGGAAATGAATGCGAAAGGGGGGACTTGAACCCCCATGGGATTGCTCCCGTTACCACCTCAAGGTAGTGCGTCTGCCAATTTCGCCACTTTCGCAAGGAATGAAGAGAAAATATACGCGAATCAGCAATTATGTTGCAAATTCTTTCACCCAAGCATCGGGAGTGAGCGGAGAGCCGGTCACATGGTGAACGAGCTTGTCCCAAGGCATCCGGTTACCCGGATTAAAGAGTTTTTTATTGAAGAGCTCCCCCGCTTTGGGAGTGGCGAGATCTGCGCTGCCGGTCTCCTTTGCTAGCGTCTCTTGGATCGCTGAGGCGAACATCTCGCCCAAAAGGTAGCTGAAATAGTAGACGGGAGCGAGCCCCATATGGTACTTTGCGGCCCAGTCAAATTTTGACTCCCGATTTTTAGGGGGAGTGATCTTCTGATATTTTTCTACGTATTTCCACCAGAGGCGGTTTAAGTCTTGGGAGGGGTCTCGGTAGAGTTCACTTTCAAAAGCGGTCATGACGAGGACCCAGCGGCTAAAGATCAGCTGGCGCCGTTTGAGGCTCTCATCCGCTTTTTTCCGAAGCGCCTCTTTTTGCGGGCCGATCAGATGGACGAGGGCGCTAGAGCGGTAGGCTTGACGCCCCATAATGAGAGCCATCGCCTCGGTTGTGATCATATGGGGGGGCTCTCTGAGGAGCCAAGGGAGTTTTTGATCAAAGCCGAGCTCGTAAATCCCATGCCCTAACTCATGGAGGACCGTTTCAAGCCACTTGATGGACGATTGGACGTTGTTGAGGGTGCGGACATCGGCCTCCCGGTCGAGGTTCATGCAAAAAGCGTGCTGGTTTTTGCCAGGCCGCTCATACATATCGCTACGAGAGAGGATTTCGGCTACATCGATCCCCATTTTCTCATAAAATTGGGCGCTCGCTTGAGCGATGTCGACCCCTTCTGTCAATTGGTCGAGTTCGTGCGTATCGAGAGGATCTTCTTGGCAAAAAGGGTCGCTCCAAGCCCAAGGGCCTAGCTCTTTAGTCCCGAACCGGTCCGCTTGCCGCTTTTCGATCTCTGCAAGGGCTTTTGCGTAGGCTTTGTCTGATTTTTGGGAAAGCTCATCGAGTGTTTTTAAAAGCCATTTTGCATCGACCTCTTGGAGATCGAGCTGCATCTGGAAATAGTCAGAATACCCTAGGGCTTTCGCCCCCTTATTCCGCAAATGGACAAGGGCGATGATTTGGGGGGCGAGGACCGCGCCGATCTCTTTAGAAGCTTCCCAAACCTTTTTCCGTTTAGCCGGATCATTTTCCTTTTTAAGCCTTTCCCGGATCTCATTTTCAGAGAGTTTTTCCCCATTTAGTTCAGGGCGGAAATTCGCATAGCTCTGCGCCAGTGCCGCCTCTTTTTGGGAGATCTCCTCTAAAAGTTCTTTAGGGACCTGATTCTGCTTAAAAGCGCGGATGAGGATGTTGAGCTGGCGGGCAGCGATCGGATCGTGGACCTCTTTTTCCCAAGCAAGCAGTTTTTTATATGTCTCGGGATCATTGAAGAGCATTTTGAGTTCCGTATCGAGGTCGGCTTTAAGATCGGCTGCGTCGGGAGCTCCAGTTGTCTCTAGAATCCAGTAAGCTTTATTCAATTGTTTCGATTTCCGAGCTACTTCTGGGACAAACTCTTTGAGGAATTGTTCAAATTTCATATGCTTGATCTCGTGAAAACTCTATTGATTTTTTTGATCCATCTTTATCAGGCAGCCATCAGCCCTTTTGTTGGCCACTGCTGCCGCTTTTTCCCCACCTGCTCAGAGTATGGGGTAGAAGCTGTCCGGAAACATGGGGCCCTCCGCGGGAGCTGGCTCACGTTTCGGCGTATTTGCCGTTGCCATCCTCTTCATCGGGGCGGCTCAGATCCGGTACCTTGAGCGGGTAATTTTAGGGTCATTCCAGGAAAAAGGGAATCTTTTTCCAATTCATTGAGCTTAACAATCTCATCCACTTTGACCTTATACTGGCGGGAAATTTTCCACAGACTCTCCCCCTCTTTCACAATATGGAAACGGGAAGGGGTTGAGGGCGCTGCTGTTGCAGTTTTAACGACTGGCTGAAGGGGCGTTGGAGAGGGCTCAGAAAAACGGGCGATCACCTGCTTCGGATCGATAGGGAGTGTTGGCATCTCTCCTGCGTACCCATAGAGAGTCATTGCAGCCGCTTGCCAAATCGCATCGCTCCGGGGAGAGCGGAGAAGCTCGACACAAAATTTAGTCCCCTCTTCGGTCTGCTTTTTCAAGAGAGTGAGAATATCGAGAATCGTCCGGTCTTCAAGTCTTTTCAGAGTAAAGGTGAAGTCGTTCCGCAAGAGAATTTGGGCCGCTGTTGGAGAGTGGAGGGACATATAGCTCAGTAGAAGATCGCGCCTCTTGTCGATCGAAAAGTCGAGTACCTGAGATTGCTCTTTGAAGAATTTATGCAGTAGCTCCCAATTCCCTTCGACCACTAGATTGAGTAGAGTTTGAGGATCCTCTTGGGCCTCTGTTTTTTGAAAAAAGATCTGTAGTGCATAAAATTCGGGAGTCAAAATAAAGGCTTGTTCCAAACTCTCATCGCGGACCCCTTTCTCCCCTTGTAAAAGGGTAAAAAGCCCTTTTGAGGTCAAAGGCCACTTCTCCTGATAAGCGAAACGGATAATCGCCTCAAACTGGTCTTCGCTTAAACCGGGAAACACATCGATTTTTTGCCCTTTTCCCAAAGAAAGGGTCCTGATCTGAGCGGGAGGCGCAGAGAGGGCTTTTTCAATATTGAAATGGTGGTAGGCGACAAGGGCTGCAACAGCTAAATCGCGCTTGGAATACCCCTCTTCCACCAGTTCCCGATTCGTTAAAAAACTCACCAGCTCCCGAAAAGTGAGTCTCGACATGGAAGCAAAGATCTGCCCATTTGTGACAGGAAGCTCTTTTCTTCCTATCCGGGTGATCGCTACAGGAGTTTCTTGATATCTAGAGTAGGCCAATGCCGCAAGAAGACCGATATTGAGAGCACCGCTAAAAATAAGGGCTAATGTGAGGAACTTAAATTTTTTTGTGATCATGGTTAAAAAAATACCTTTTTACACAAAATTTGGGAAGGAGATCATTCTTTAATCCCCAAAAAATTGTAAAAAACTCCCCTTAAATCCCGAAAAATTGGAAAAACAGGGGAAGACAGAGTGAATTTGCCCAAATTCTTACCAAAAGAGTGAGTGTATTTCGCTCTGCCTCTAGGTTCAGAAAAAATACCCTTTTGCACAAAATTTGAAAAAGGTAACCTATTGAGATTATGAAATTGCCCCTATCTCTGATCAAGTCCTTTATTCACCTCGATTCCCCCCCTGATAAAATCGGCGAAATCCTCACCCTTCTTGGGATAGAAGTGGACCGGATTGAGAATAGCCAGCCCCCTTTTGCAAAAGTGGTTGTGGGGGAAGTTCTCCGGGCAGAAAAACACCCCGATGCGAAAAATCTCCAAGTCACTGAAGTGAGCGACGGGAAAAACAGCTACACCGTTGTTTGCGGAGCTTCTAATTGCCGGGCAGGGATGAAAACAGCGTTTGCGCAAGTGGGAGCTGTCCTCACAGATGGGGATGGGATGCAAAGACGGATTGAGAAGACCACAATCCGAGGCGTTGAATCGCTTGGGATGCTCTGCTCCGGCTCAGAGTTGAAGATTTC
This sequence comes from uncultured bacterium, assembly GCA_964456885.1. Taxonomy (GTDB): domain Bacteria; phylum Chlamydiota; class Chlamydiia; order Chlamydiales; family SM23-39; genus REEB52. The sequence goes on from CAYWDE010000026.1 coordinate 11,329, forward strand.
GGAAGATTCAGAAGGGATCCTTGAGTTGCCCCCTGAGGCAAAAGTTGGAGAAGACCTCATTCATCTCCTTTGGGATCCTGTATTTGAACTCTCCCTTACCCCTAATCTCGGCCACTGTATGAGCGCTTTAGGGATTGCAAGAGAGCTCTCTGCAGCGTTACAGATCCCCTTAAAAAAAGAGAAAATGGGACATATAGAGGCAAATTTAGAGAAACAGATCATCATCGATGATTTGTCCCTCTGTCCCCGATATATGTGCTGTTTGATAGAGGGGGTACAAGTGGGCCCTTCCCCATTCTGGCTCAAGCAACAGCTTGCAGCATGCGGACAAAAATCGATTAACAACGTAGTCGATATCGCCAATTACATCATGATGAAAGTAGGACAACCGCTCCACGCTTTTGATGCCGATCTTTTAGAGGGAAATAAAATCGGAGTGGGTCCTGCGAAAGCGCCGCTCAAATTTCTAGGGCTAGACGGGGTTGAAAGAGAAGTTCCTAAAGGAGCTCTCCTTATTTCCGATGCGAAAAAACCGGTTGCGATTGCTGGAATTATGGGGGGTGCAAATAGCGCTGTCTCTGAAAAAACGACCCGCGTCCTTTTAGAAGCTGCCTATTTTAACCCCGCTTCTATCCGTGTTACATCGAGAAAAATCGCCTTAAGGACAGAGAGCTCTCAACGGTTTGAAAAAGGGATCGACCCGATCGGCCTTGAAGCCGCTCTTTATCAGGCTGCCCACCTCATGGGGGGAACGGTCAAGGGGGCTGCAGAGATCAAAAAAGGGGTTCTTAAACCGAAAGTGATCCACTACAGGCCTCACCGGATCAATCAGATTCTAGGGACAAAACTTTCCGAAACAGAGATGGAAGAGATTTTTGTCCGCCTTGATTTCAAGGCAAAAGGGGGGGAAGTAGAAGTGCCTCTCTACCGGACAGATATTTCCGAAGAGATCGACCTCGCAGAAGAGGTGGCTCGCATTTACGGCTATAATAATATAGAAAAAACAATCCCCCGCTGCTCCACCTCCACGATTCCTAATGATCCCGTTTTCCTATTTGAAAATGAGATGAGGAAAAAGCTGAGTGGACTAGGACTCATCGAATTTATCTCATGTGATCTAATCAGCCCTAAATTAGCTGAGATTTGCAAAGAGGTGACCCCTAATTCGATGGGTTTTCTAAAAGCGGCCTACTCCAAGTCTGAAGAGTATTCGATTTTACGCACCTCACTCCTCCCAGCCCTTTTACAAATTACAGCAAACAACCTGGCTCAAAAAAACAGCAGCCTCTCTGCTTTTGAAATAGGGCGGATCCATTTCCTCCAAGAAGAAGTTATTACCGAAATCCCGATGGCAGCTATCCTCCTTACAGGAAAAAGGGAATTACCCCACTGGAGCCATAAAGCGGCGGACTACGACTATTTTGATCTGAAAGGGATTGTTGAGAATCTGTTCAAAGGGAGCTATCTCCCATCAACACATATCACCTTTCATCCAGGTAGACAAGCAGATATCCATATTGGAGATCTAATCATTGGATCTTTAGGAGAAGTGCACCCCACTCTATTGCAAAAATTTGGCATAGAGCAAAGAGTCTTCTATGCTGAGTTGAACTTACTCAGTCTTTTGAAGATGAAAAAAGGGCAAATGAAAGTGGCGCAACTCCCCCAGTTTCCTGCATCGGAGCGGGACTGGACAATCCCTTTGCAATTAAAGATGACCATCGATCAAATTTTTAAAGAGATCCAGACTCTCCACTCCCCGATTTTAGAAAAGGTGGAGCTCATCGATCTTTATAGCCCTGAAAAAGCGGAGCAAAAAAATGCGACCTTCCGCTTTGTTTATCGGGATCCATTTAAGACCGTTT
>CAYWDE010000027.1:0-2643 GCA_964456885.1 uncultured bacterium
TTCCATATAACAAAGATTCAGTCATATTAGAAACAGAAGTATTAAAAGACATAATTCCACCATTATTTGTTTTAAATGAAATTATATCACAATAAATTGTTTAATTAACACGACAAGGTATCCCATAATTAAAATTTTAATTATGAGATAGAAACGAAAACGGCAAATAATATTGGGATAAAACCAATTTTCAGACTTTCATGTTGTGATAGACCGCATCGACATCGTCGAGGTTCTCGAGCCATTCGATCAGAGCAATATTGGAATCGGCATCCTGGTCGTTCACCTCCACCCAGGTTTTGGGGACCATAGCCAGCTCCGCCTCTTCAATCTTAGCTCCCGCCTTGTCTACCGCCTCTTTGACAGCGATAAAGGACTCTATAGAGGTGGTAATTACAAAAGACTCATCTTCAACGGCAAAATCTTCAGCCCCCTGCTCGGTCACAAGGAGGAAGAGTTCATCCTCTTTAGCGGTCGATTTTACTACTCGGATCACCCCTTTCCGGTCAAAATTATAGGCGACTGCACCAGGGGTGGCGACAGTCCCTCCACACTTATTGGTCGCTATCCGGATATCGGAGGAGATCCGGTTTTTGTTATCGGTCATGATATCGGCGATGAGCCCTACCCCCCCATACCCATATAGTTCATAGGTCATCGAAGTGTAATCTTGAGTATCGGAGCTGGAGGCTTTTTTGATGTTTCTTTCGACGTTCTCGTTGGGGAGGTTGGCGTCTTTTGCTTTTTGGATGGCGGTCCGGAGCTTGCTATTAGTTTTCGTATCGGAGCCCCCCTGCTTAACGGCGCTGATGATCTCCTTCATGATCCGGGAAAAAATTTTCCCCTTCTTCTTGTCAGAGCGCTCTTTCCGATGCTTGATGTTCGCCCACTTACTATGACCTGCCACGGGATTTCCTCTTCTTAAAAAATGTTAAACTCCCCTTTTCCCACTCTTTAGCCCTTTGGAAATCGGGAAACTGCCGCTCTCTCTCTTTAAACTCTTTTGTATGGACTGAACATCGACCGCTCAGGTCCATTTTAGAGTGGCAAACAGCATGGAGCATCTCATGATAAACGATGAACTCAAGAAAATAAAGGGGGACTTGCTCATCGTCTAGGAGGGGGTTGATCCTGATTTGGCGGGTGTGTTTATCATAGGTGCCAAACGTGATGGAGCGGAACTTCCCCTGCCGGGCCCGATCGGACCAGCCGATGGAGACCCCTTGCAAAGGCAGTAGAGCTAAGAGTCTGGTAAAAATTTCTTGTAGATCGTACACCTTCCCTAAGCTGTTGAGAGGTTTCGGTTCCACATGGGTGGTGGAGAAATGGAGATGGGCCATCTGTTTAATGACAGCAAGCGCTTTGGCGTCTTTTCGGACTGCATACCGGGCAAGCGCTTCTAAAACGGGTGTCGGGGCATGGTAGAAGAGGCGGTGAAGCCTTAAAGAGACTCTCCCCCCTTTTTTCGTCACTGTGAGATAGGTCGTTTTATTCTCATGCCAAATCAGATCGAGGGGCGTAGAGGCGATTTGCTGCAAACGGTGTTCAGTCATAACATTTTTTGCATTAAAATCTTATCGAGGTAACGCCCTTTATCCTTCATAAAATGGCGATGGACCCCATACTCTTTAAATCCCAACCTTCGATAGAGGCGGATGGCAGGGTTCCCCTCGTACACTTCCAAGTGGAGATATTCGAGCTTGAACTTCTCTTTTGCTAAAATCATCAATTCTTTCAGAAGAGTGGCGCCGATCCCTTTCCCACGGTGCTTTTCATCAACAATGATCGCAAATAGACACTGATGGGAGAGCTTCTGATACGGTTGCAGGTAAAGATTCGCAATCCCACAAGGGACCCCATCCCAAAGAGCGATCAGGACCGCCTCCTGTTTGTAATAGCTGATCCAAATCCGGGCCGCATCTTCGATCTCGCGTAAATCACTGAGAGGAAATCCCTCTAAGACACCTGGCTGCAAAAGCCATTCGATCAGATATTTTTGATCGCTCTCTTCTCCCAAACGGAGAGTTAAGTGTTCATTCATTGAAAAAATGCTCCAATAAGAGGCGAGCTCTTGGCTTCCCATCGATTTTTACAAAATTTTCCTGACGGACAAATTCTTTAAAACCCATTTTAAGCAAAAGGGGGAGAAGAGGGCTCGGCTCATAAATTTCTACGTGGATACTCTCCAACTTAAAGCGTGTTTTCGCTAAATGGAGGAGATTTTTCAACATCGAAGTGCCCACCCCTTTATGCCGGTGTTTCGGATCGACCATCAGATAGAAAGAGCAATGGTGGGCCACCTTCCGATAGGGCATTAAGAAGAGAGTCCCTATAGCACAAGGGACCTCATCGATCATCCCCGTTAGACTCGCTTTGAACTTCGAAAAACCGATCCAGTTTTTCAATGAATCCTCTTTTTCGGAAGCATTGAAGGGGTAGTCATCACAAGCAGAAGGGTCTTGAAACCAATCTTGCAAATAGGAGAGATCTTCCATCGTTGTGTAGCGGATATCAAATCCTTGAATCGATGTCACCCAAACTCCTTTAAGTAAGCATTGACAAAGTCATCTAGCTCTCCATCCATCACAGCCTGGATATTCCCCATTTCAAATTTTGTCCGGGTATCTTTAACAAGCGTATAGG
>CAYWDE010000027.1:2653-13076 GCA_964456885.1 uncultured bacterium
GATCTGACTCCCCCAAGCAATCTCTTTCTTCTCGCCCCCCATTGAGGAGACTTTTTGCTGCCGTTCATTATACTCTTTTTCGTAAAGTTTTGAGCGGAGCATCTTCATACACGTCTCCCGGTTTTGGATCTGGCTCCGCTCGCTTTGGCAAGAGACGACAATCCCAGTAGGGATGTGGGTCATACGGACAGCCGAATCGGTCTTATTCACGTGCTGCCCTCCAGCACCTGAAGCGCGGAATGTGTCGACCCTCACATCTTCGGGACGCACTTCCACTTGCACATCTTCGATAATCGGTGTCACGTCGACAGAGACAAAACTGGTGTGCCGCTTCGCATTCGCATCGAAAGGGGAAATCCGGACTAAACGGTGAACCCCTTTTTCCGATTTACAGTATCCAAACGCAAAAGGGCCAGAAATCCGGAATGTCATACTTTTAATTCCCGCTATTTCCCCCTCTAACCGATCGATCACCTCAACCTTCCAGCCCCGCTTGGTCGTCCATCTCTGATACATCCGTGAGAGCATCGCCGCCCAATCGCAAGACTCTGTTCCTCCGGCGCCCGCATTGATCTCTAGATAACAATCTTTGTTGTCGAGCTCTCCCGAAAGCATCTTCCGCACTTCGAGATCGCCCAATTTTTTCTCGATATCAACCAATGCATCGGTGAGCTCTTTAAAGAGTTCTGCATCGCCTAATGTTTCTGCTTCAGGGAGAAGCTCTTTTACATCGTAAAAACGGCTTTTCAGCTCTTGATAGGGGACAGTCCACAATCTAAGGGCGTTGCAAGATTCGATCACTTTTTGAGCAGCTTCCTGATCGTCCCAAAATCCTGGTGCAGCCATTTGCTCTTCGAATTTTTTGACATCCCTCTCTTTAGTGGCTAAGTCAAAGATACCTCCACATGGCCGTGAGCCTTTCTTCGATTTCCTTCAGTTTCTCTTGCGCATCAAAGTTCATAAATCCCTCAATTCTTCTGTTAAAATGCAATTTTCGCGGAAACTCTATCTAAAAGTCAAAGGATCCGTTTTAGAGCAAATGTTCAAGAAAATTTTTAACGGAAAACTCCCTATAGAAATTTAATCTTCATTTGCTTTTTCTTTACATTTATCTAATGAAGCTTATAATTTTTTGATCACTAGTTAACGCAATGAGGACCTGAGGTCCTCGCAAAATATAAAAAACCATTGAGGAGGTTTCCCATGAATATCACTAATGCAGTTAGTGCAAGACTATCGAACATCAACGTAGCTGGCCTAATCGACTCAGCAAAAGCAAATGCAAAATCTGCTGGCGCAAGCTTAGTAGATCTCGCAGTGAGAGCAAAGAATGCCGGTATACGCGGAATCAGCTTTGCAGTTGCTTTCGTTGCAGCTGGACTCAGCGCAGTGAAGACAAATCTAGTAGATGCAGTCAATCACGTGAGAAACCTTCCTCTTAAAGGGAAAGTGGCTGCCGTTGCTGTTCTCGCAGCTACTTCGCTAGGAACTCTCTGGGCTGCAAACAAACTCGCAGAAAACGGTTCTTGCAAAACAGCCTGCGCAGCCAAAGAAGCTGACTTAAAAACGGGAACAGATAAAAAAGAAGCCGCTAGTTCTTCTTTAAGAGTTGATGCACCTGCTGGCTCAACTGTTACGGTTGGCGCTAGAAGAACTCTCGATCTACCTGTTGAAAAGACAACAGTAGTATAATTGGGTTTTAGATAGGGGGACTGAAAAGTCTCCCTATATTTCCATCACTTGGCCATCTTCTACGATGAAGAGGTGATTCCCTTTCAAATGAGTATTACGCGCCACGAATTTCCCTGATCCTTTTAAGACAATTTTTACACTCTCTTGCCGCTTTAGATCCATTTTCCAAAAGGGGTGAGAAGAGGACCAATCCACTCCCCGATTCTCAATAGTCACGTTTTCTAAAATACAGCTCCCAATTTGGGTAGAAAAATGGAGGATCCCCTCCTTATCAAAAGGCCCTAGGGGGTTTTCAGCAACGATCTGCAGACTCCCCTGCAGGTTTAAATTTTCAATCGAACACTCAGCCAGCTCTAAGATCAGTTCAGAGCCCTTAGCGATTGACCCTCCCATGATTTTTTTCCGGATCAGGGAGTAGAGAGGCCCTAAAGCAGGATGGTAGAGAAAAAGAAAATCGGGGCCCCTCTCTAAATACTCATCGAGTCCCCTTTTTTCAGGCAAGGCCATTCCACATTCGAGGAGGAGCTCCCGATGGGCTGTGAGAAGATCGTAAAAACAATTTTCAGGTGTCTCCTGGAGAGGTTTCCCCCTTACGAACGCTTTTTTAGCGGTGGAGATCGTCTTGTGTCTCCGATTATAGGTCACAAAAGTTTTCTCTGTCCTCAGCTCAGGTCCCTTCTCCTCAATAAACACATCGGCAATGTTCTGCATGGTCGATTCGAGGCGGGCGATCGACTCCTCTTTTCTCTCCCCTGACTCGGTGAGATAAGAGGCTTTTTTCAAGTTGATTAAAAGGCCAGGAAAAGGGCTCTCATCAACGGCTTGAGAGATCGCCTTTAAATCGGCAAATAAGATGTTTGTATTGGAAGAGAAACGGGAGTAGGGTTCCCCCTCTTTGAGGGGCTGATCCTGAATGCCGAATTTAGTAAAATCGCAATACTCGATATTGGTCAGAACTACATGTTTCTCTTTTTCGATGAGGACATTGACCCCTTCTGCAGCCTGGAGAAGGCGGGGGCAAGAAGCGAAGCCAAAAATCATCTCTTTTTTGCATCCGATTCCAGTAAAAGCCAGTAACCCATAATCGAGACCAGCTATCGGATTATTGATCTGTCGAATGAGCGCTTTTTTCCGCCCCTGTTTTTCAAGCCAGTCGAAAATCCCCCCATCGCGCGCTAACTTCCAAATCGCGCCGTGTCCGCCAGGTTTTAAGAGGGGCTTGAAAGGGCCCGTAACACACCAATCCCCTTTTTCATTCACCGCAGGGACAAGGGGCTGAGTAAAAAAACGGAAAGAATCGGAAGGGCGACCAAAAAAACCAAACTCCTTACAAATTTGCAATACATGAGCATGGTTCTCTTTCTCGTGAGAGGTCATGATGGCAATCGGGGTGGTTAACTGAACACCATACTTTTGAAAATAGAGATATTCACGCGCCTCTAAATCTCGGATGAGCTGTTCTAAAAGTGTTTTCCCAGCAAAGGGGAGCTTTGCTGCGGGCAATTCAATTCCCGTTTTTGCCTCAGTCAGATGAAGTCTGTCTGCAGCTCCTCCCAAGGGATAAATCTCGGCGATTTGCGGCAACGCTTCAATTCCCCAAAAAATCGCCTCTTGTACACTCGGGGTCTCCTCTGCAATATCGAGAAAAGAGGGGGAATGGTAATCCGCATCGGTATGCCCCTCCACTTTCCCCCCTTTGAGAAGCTCCAAAATTTTCACCTGATATCCAACAATCCCACCAATCTCCCGATAAAAATGGTCAATTGGAGTGAGTTTTCCGATCAGCTCCCGTAAGTTTTTTAATTCCAATCTGGAATCATCTATGAGTCGTTCCGCTTGTCCAATTGCGATCATCTGCTGCAAAACGATTTTCTCTTCTAGGGATAGTTGATTGAAATAGATAGAGAGGCGCGGATGGGCAGAGAAAAATCCTTTTACGCACGAGAGCTCATCTAGAATCGAAGTTTTTTCCTCTAGAGATTGGGCGCTCGCAAGACGTGTGCCGAGAAAGTCAAGCATACAAAGTGAATTTGCCAGGAAAGAAGTAAAAAATACAACTCTCAAGTTTTAGTGTTGAGAAAATTGCAACATCCGGTAGAATGTCAGCTTCTTAAATATGGAATCCGCGCTCTGCAAAAACAAAAAAAATTTTTGATTCAGACACGTTTCCATCGATTTATTTTGACTATTAACCATCTGGACAGATAAAAGATTTCTTTTGAGGACTAAGCTAAAAATACGGTGAAGTCATAAACATTTATCACAAAAGAAATCGAGCCTTTAAAGGAGAATAAAACAAAATGGCAACAAAGCAAAAAAATTCTAAGTTTATGCAACCTATGAAACCGAGCAAAGAGCTTGCTGCAGTAGTGGGTGAAGGCCCAATGCCACGCACCGAAGTGACAAAGAAACTTTGGGCTTATATCAAGAAAAATAATCTCCAAGATGCAAAAAACAAAAGAAACATCAATCCAGATGAAAAAATGAGCAAATTGTTCGGCGGCAAAAAAGCTGTGAACATGTTTGAGATGACAAAGCTCGTCAACAAACACCTCTCTTAAGTCTATTTTGGGCCCAAAAGCTTTACTTTTGGGCCCTATTTCTTATAAAATACCCCTATGATTTCCCTCATTTTTCTCGCTGGCGGCACAGGCAGCCGGATGAACGTTCCTATTCCAAAACAATACCTTTCTTTAAATGGGAAGCCGATTGCGCTTCATAGCTTTGACCGTTTTCTAAAAATCCCTGAGATCGTAGAGATCGTTGTCGTCTGCGAACCCGAATACCAACACTTTTTTTCACCCTCCCCCCTTTTCGCCCGGCCCGGCGCTAGACGGCAAGATTCGGTCTATTCAGGTCTATTAAAAACCTCTCAAGAAATCATTTTGATTCACGACTCGGCCCGCCCCTTTTTTGAAGCAGAGTCGATCCCCTTTCTTCTCGAAGCGGTCAACAAAACGGGAGCCGCAGCCCTCGCCTCCCCGATCGTTAGCACAGTGAAGGAATGCGATCTGAATCAGATCGTAGAAAAAACACTCGATCGATCGAAGCTCTGGGAAATCCAAACCCCTCAAGCTATTCGACGAGACCTCCTCCTCCAAGCATTTGCATATACCCAAAAAAACAAAATCGAAGTGACCGACGATCTTTCCCTCATCGAAGCGATCGGTCATCCTACCCAAATTGTCCCCTCTTCTCCCCGCAATTTTAAAATCACAACCCCTTTTGATCTAGCTGTAGCTGAGGCTTTGTGCGCTTTAAATTGACGACAGCTTATGACGGGACTAACTACTCTGGCTGGCAGGTGCAAGAAAATGCCCCCTCGATCCAACCTCTCATCCAAAAAGCGCTTGAAACAACCCTCCGCCACCCCCTTGATCTCACCGGTTCTAGCCGGACAGACGCCGGGGTCCATGCGCTTGGACAAATCGCCCATTTCGACACCGACACCCCCTTTGAGGTGAAACGGCTCATCCTCTCTCTCAATGCACTTCTTCCCCCAGATATCCGGATTTTTCAAATTGAACCGGTCGCTCCCGATTTTCATGCCCGCTATAGCGCCCGCTCCAAAATCTACCACTATCATCTCCATCTAGATCCCGTCGCCGATCCTTTTACAAAACTCTACCGGCACCAGGTCTTTGGCCCGTTTGATCTTCCGAAACTAAAACGGGCGGCGCTCCAGTTTGTCGGAACCCACGATTTCACCTCTTTTGCAAACACGAAAGAGGGGCCAGAAAAAGACTCGGTTCGCACCCTCTATCGGCTCGACATAGTCGAGCAGAAAGGGGGCCTCCGCTTAGAATTTGAAGGGGATGGATTTCTCTACAAAATGGTCCGAAATATCACAGGGACGCTTCTCGATGTGGCAGCAGGGAGACTTGACGAGGCTAAAATCTCTTCGATCTTCGCCGCAAGAGACCGGCGCAAAGGGGGCCCTGCCGCCCCTCCTCAAGGGCTATTCTTGATGGAAGTGATCTGTTCGAACGATTCGAAATGAACTCCCCCTTGCTGTAAAGCGGTATTCAAGAGGGGGTGGCGCTTTGAACAGATCAGGACGGGGAACGCAGAAGTCCCCGCAAGGGCCTTGTGCCCCCTTACACTGTCCTCAAACCCAACGATCCTATCTCCCACCTTCCCATGCCTCTGAATCGCTTTTAGATAACATTCTGAGCTTGGCTTGGGATGATTGTAATCTTCACGGGTAATCCAATGGGTCAACGTTTTTAAGACGGGGATCCGGGAGCGGATCATTTGGGTATGCTCCAGAATCGAATGGGTCACAACACATCTACGGATCTTCGCTTCCTCTAAAGCCCTGAGCAATTTCTCCACCCCTGGCATCAGCTCCACTTTTCCAAAAGCCAATAGATTTAGATATTCGTTTGTCTTCTCTTTATAGAGGATTTCCCAATTCGGATCGAGGTTAGGGATCTCTACATAAAGGGCCTCTTTCCAAGCGGTCGCATTCAAATGGGCCAGCTCACAAAAATTGGCATAACTTAATTTAAGCTGATAACCCCTTTTTCCCAAGATATTCAGATAGGCTTGGTAATGGATATGCTCTGTATCGACAAGGAGTCCATCAAAATCGAAAAGGAATAGCTGAAAGTCGTGAATCCAATGCATCGGCGTACTCTATCATACTGATTGTTTAAAAATCGTCCATAAACGATATAGAGGATTATGCAGAAATCCCAGATCAATTACATCTATTTTGGCGTCCTTTTTATTCTATTTACACTCCTAACGGCTAGCAGCATCTTTACAAAAGAAAATTTAGGGGGCTCGCAACCCTTCTTTTTCCTCTCCGCACTCGGCCAAGTCGTCTTAGAGATCACCCTTTTTATCGGGTTTGGGTTACTAATAGAGCGATACTTAGGGAAAATCTGTTTCGGGTTATTCATCGGGGCCACCTTCTTTTCTCTCTTTGTGCATATCTTTGATTTTCTAATGGATCGGATCCTTGATCTCTCTGTTTGGGAGGCGCTCAATATCTTTGTCTTTCAAGAGAATATGGAGAATTTTTTCTACCTTCTGGATGCTTCAGGGATTTCTTTGTGGATCTGGATCGCTTTCTTTGCCCTTCTCGCCTGTTTACCCCTACTAGGTATTGCCCTTTACAAAATCGCAGATCGCCTCTCTCAAAAAAGACCTTTCTCTATTCCCCACAGCTACTTTCTCCAAGCGTTTGTCTCCGTTCCTATAGGACTCCTCTTTTGGGACTTTTCTGCCTCTAGAGTGATCCCTCCCGATGCTTACACAGCTTTCACTAATTCTCTCCCCTGGAAAAGGACCTTCCTCCAACCAGAAAATGGGTCTCTTTGCTTACGACACCCCCTGAAAACCCCTGTCAGCGAAAAAGCGATCGGGAATTGGGTGGCTCAAAATGGAACAGTGCTCAATAAAAAGCCGAACATTTACTTAATTGTAGCAGAGAGCTTGAGAGAAGATACGATCGACTCGGAGACAGCGCCTTATCTGCACCAGTTTAAAAATACCTATACCCATTTTGAAAAACCCCTTTCAAATGGGAATGGGACCCATCTCTCCTGGTTCTCCATTTTCCATTCCCAATTTCCGTACCATTGGAAACATTTTCAAGAGAATTGGAAAGAAGGAAGCCCTCCATTACAGCTTTTAAAAAAATGGGGTTATCAGATCCGCCTTTATACTTCAGCACAACTCTCCTACTACTCGATGGAAAAACTCCTCTTTGGGGAAAATCTTCAACTGTTAGATGATCGGCAAACCTTCCATCATGTAGCTCCATCTACCGCTGCCGATGCAGATCAAGAAGCGCTCTCTCAGTTGCAAAAAGATATCCAAAACAATCCCGATTTACAGGAAGGTCAGGTGTTTCTAATTTTTTGGGACTGCACCCATTTTGATTATAGTTGGCCAAAAAATTGGAGCCCCAAATTTACCCCATTTGCAAAAGAATTTACCTACTTCAAAACGATCCAATCGGAAAAGACCATTCGGAACATCAAAAACCGTTACAAGAATGCTGTCCATTACATGGATAGCCTGTTTGGGAATTTTTTCGAAAATCTCCCCAATCGGGAAGAGGCTGTTGTGATTTTCACAGGTGACCATGGAGAAGAGTTCTTTGAACATGGGCATCTTTTTCATAATTCCCACCTGACAAGAGAACAAACAAATGTTCCGCTCTACTTTAAGTTTGGAAGGGGAGAAAAGGAGATAGCATATCGGAAAATGGCTTCACAAATGGATATATTCCCCTCAGTGATCGATTATTTAAGTGGCCTACAACCCCCTTTTCTTCAAGGGAACTCCTTGTTCAGAACAGAACAATGGCCCTACGCTGTGACAGCCCGATTCAATGCAGGGAATACACCATATGAATTTTCTCTCCATAATGGGGACTACAAATTGATTGCCCAATTTCAAAATCGGAAAGATATTTTCTTAAATAAAGAGCTTCGGATCATCTCTTTAAGAACAGATAGGGATCGGAGCGTAAATGAGACGAATGTAGAGTTTTGGATACACAGAGAATTCGGCGGTGGGTTAGACCGCCTATTCAATAGAGACTAATATTTCGCTTTCAATTCTTTAAGCAGATCTTCAATCTGATCTCCGCCCACTTTTCTCTGCAACTCAGCTCCCGAGGAGTTGAGAACAAGAACCGTCGGCATCGCTCGGATATTATATTTACTGCTTAAATCGGCAAAGTTGTCCACATTCACTTTTAGAAATTTGACTTTCCCAGCCAATTCCCGCGCTGAACGGTCTAAGAGGGGGGCTACCTTTTTGCAAGGGCCACACCAGCTCGCATAAAAATCGACCACAACAGGGAGATCACTCGTTTCCACTTCAAACTTAAATTGTTCATCTGATGTGATCTCGACCACTTCACTGGCAGCTAAAGGGATGCTTTTTGTTTTTTGGACCACCTGCGTGTTTTTTACAACCAACTTATTAGCCCTATCAGAGATATACTGTTGAGTTTGTAGAGCTGCTTTTGCCCCATCTCCTGCAGCAGAGATCGCCTGTTTATAGACTGGATCGACAATGTCCCCTATCGCATAAATCCCCTCAATAGAGGTCATCTGATCTTTTTGGAGGGAGATGTACCCTTTTTTATCGAGCTTCAGTGAGTCTTTAAAAAGGGTCGTGTTAGGAGTTGAACCGATCGCTAGAAAAAGCCCATCTAGAGCAAAAGGGGTCTGCTTAGAGCCGTTTTGGATCACTACTTGAGTCACAGTTTCCCCGTCCCCTTTCACTTCTTGGACAGTTGTATTGTAGTGGAATTTCACATTGGCCTTTTCACGGAGCACTTCAACCCGTTTCTCTTCAATCGCTCTCAAGCTATCTTTCCTGACAAATACGTGCACCTCTTTGGCGATATTTGAAAGATAAAGGGCCTCTAAAACAGCCGCATCTCCACCGCCTACAACCCCTACTACTTTCCCTTTATAAAGAGACCCATCGCAAATGGCGCAATTAGTGACCCCTTTTCCCCAATAGGTTTTTTCTCCTGGAATTCCGAGAAAGTTCGGTTTTGTACCCATCGCAATAATGCAACTCTGGGTCTGAATCTGGCGAACCTCCCCACTTCCATCCAGAGCACGCGTAGTAATCGTTAAAGGGCGCTTAGAAAAATCGACAGAGATCACCTCTTCGCTCAAAAATCGGGCGCCGTTCGCTTCCGCTTGCGCTCTCATGCTTTCGGTCAATTGAGCCCCCTCAATTTCCATCACCCCTGGCCAATTCTGGACTGTATGGGATTGGGTCAAAAGACCACCAGGTGTTGGCCCCTCAATTACTAGAGGAGAAAGGCCAGCTCTTCCCAAATAAAGGGCCGAAGTAAGGGATCCCACTCCACCGCCTAGAATGACCACCGGCTCAGTTGTTTCCGGTTCAAAACCACCCATTGGCATTACTGGAATGATAAAAGCGAATAAAAATGATTTTAAAAAGCGCTTCATAAGTTACCTACTTTAGGTGTTAATTAAAACCGATTTTAACCTTATTGTCAAGTTTGATACAGTAAGTATATGAAATCTTTTTTAGACAAAATTTTCGACCAAAAAGGAGAAGTTAACTATCTCTATTTCAGCTTCTTCGTCCTATTTTTAAGCATTTTAAGCCTCTCCCATTTTTTTACTTGGGAACACTCTTTCAAAGGAGTTTCCCTCTTTTTTCTATTCTACGCATTCGGGCAAGCTCTCCTTGAGGTCTCTTGTTTTGTTTTAATCGCCTATATACTAGATAGATGGGCTCCCCGATTCCTCTATCTATTTTTTATAGGAATTTCTTTTATATTGATGCTCCTCCATTTCACCCATTTTCTGATGGTCCGGGTGATGGATGCTTCGATCCACTATATTTTTAAATTTTTCTTTGGCTCAGGGCTAGCCCATCTGATCGCAGGGTTCCAAGCAATGAACATGAACTGGACAATGATCATCTTCACAAGTGCGACCTTTCTTCTTATTCCCCTTGTCGGGTTGCTTTTCTATCACCTCACAAACTGGATTGTGAAACGGAAACCGCTCAATCTCTCTTTGAAACAGATAGCCCTCTCTATCGGAGTGATCGGTATTTTCCTTTTCACACTCGATCTCCTCTCCCTCCCCTACTTAAATCGGACCCTCCACTCTAAATACAAAAAAATCCTCCCTTTGGGGACAACATTCCTAACACCGACTATTAAGTCGCTACCCCGCGTCACCCCCCGCCCCCCCGGGCGGAGGGCGTGGGG
>CAYWDE010000028.1:0-12656 GCA_964456885.1 uncultured bacterium
TCCCTTCTTTTGATTATATCGAATCAAATAATCGCTTCTCCCCCATGTGAAAACACCCAAAACCATCTCTGGATTCGGGATTATCTAACTCCTGTCCAAGACTTTCCTCAACCAGGAATTACGTTCCAATGGTATGCCAATCTTTTAAAAGACCCAGAGGCATTTCATCAAACTATTCAGGCTTTTGCTACGAGGTACAGGGACTCTAATCTTGATGCTATTGTTGGCCTTGACTCTCGAGGATTTGTTTTTGGCTCTGCCCTTGCTTATGAGCTTAAAATCCCTTTTGTTATGGTGCGAAAACCGGGCAAACTTCCGAGAAAAGTAGAGAGAATCGATTATAGCCTAGAATATGGGAAAAATTCTTTTGAAATTGAAGTGGATAGCCTTTCTGTAGGGGATCGAGTTGTCATTATTGACGATGTATTAGCTACAGGCGGTACAGCTAGAGCCGCTACAGAGTTAGTGGAGAGATTAGGAGGAGAAGTGGTTGAGACGGCTTTCTTGATTGAACTCCCCGCTCTTTTAGGTAGGGAAAAGATTGCGAGACCGGTCTATTCGTTAATTACCATTGAGGACTAATGAAAGTAATTATTTTGGTCGGAGTACCAGGTTGCGGGAAAAGCTCTATTCTTAAAGAGGTCGCTTCTCAGGTTCCATCTGTTGCAATAGTGAATTATGGCGATAAGATGTTAGAGGAAGCAGCCTCTACGGGCATCAATCGTGATACTCTTCGTAAGATGCCTTTAATAAAACAGCAGGAAATTGGAATTAAAGCTGCTAGAAACATTGTACAACAAAAAGAACAACTTGTAATTGTTGACACACACGCTTTAATCCGTACACAAATCGGTTTCTGCCCGGGGTTGCCGAAAGAAGTATTGCATATTCTTTCTCCTAGAGCTCTTGTATGGATTGAGTGTCCACCTTCTCTGATTTTAGAAAGAAGAGCCAATGATTTATCTAGGACTAGGGATGAAGAGACAAAAGAGGAGATCCTTCTTCATCAGGAACTGATCCGCTCTTATTTAACGGCTTGTTCCATGGAAACAGGTGCTTGGCTCTGTACCCTATCAAACAGTAATCCTTCGATAAAAAATAACTGCGGGCCTTTAATCCGGCTAATCGATCAGTTATCAAAATGAAAATCGTTTAAAAATACTTTCCAGTAATAGCGCCTTTAAAACTCTCTGGCGTCTAGGCTTGTTCGGTCGGAAGGCCTCTCATGGAAGCATTGAATTGTGAGGCGTAGAGATGGGTAATAGAGATGCTTTCCTGTTCCCGTCTCATCGATCACGACAAAGTAACGATACCCATTTTTTAATGTGATGGCAGCGGCCCTTTTAAGGGCATACTTCCTCACTTTTTCAGCGGGGGTCATCTCATTGGCGCGGAATGTGACGACAAATGTGTCTCTTCCCGAACGGATATCGGAATAGCCGTTAGTGAAAATCCCCTCTTTTTGATAGAGGGTGGCGCAAGATGTGAGCGCCACCGCAAAAGCGATAAAAAATCTACTGATTCGCATGATCGATCTGTTTCATAAGATCGGTGAACTTCGCTTGATAGGAAGAGAGGACCGAATAGACCGCCTCTTCTGTAGCGTTAGAGGGCTTCGCTTTCGCTTTAAGGAGACGATTGAGATCGACCCCATCTAAATTGCGAGCGAGACGTTCATCTAAACTTGCAGCTGCAATTCCGACAGCTTGCTTGAGCGAAGCATCCTCGAAATTCTTAGAGGCTGCAACCATTTTGTCCATTTTTTCCATCCGGAGAGCGAGTTGATAAGCGCCCCTTTTTTCAGGAGAGACATCGCTAGTGGGGTAGCCTGCATGAAGGAGCTTGTACTCATACTCGAGATCGATATCGATCAACGTATTCTCATCTTCATTTGCCCCAGAGCCTGGAGCCATCGCGATGAATCCATTCAATTTCGAGAGGGCTTTTTCCTGCTCCGGAGTTAAGAGATTCGCTGCTAGCGAGCGGACTTTTTTAGCAAAAACTGTGTCGTCTTTATCGGAGATAATGGAGAGGAGCTGATCATTTCTCTCTTTTTGAAGATCCAAGAATTTTTCTTCCCACTTTTCTTGAAAGGTGGCAGGGACCTCTTTTTGGCGCATTTGGAGAAGGCCGCCTAAATCGCCCTCTTTATAAACAGCGTCCATTTCAGTTAAAAATTCATTATAGATCCCATTTTCATACCCGGAGCGGACAGAAGAGACAGTTTCTTTGCCTAATTTAATACTTGATGCGACAGACTCAGTCTTTGGATCTTGAAATACGATAGAGGAGATAGGGGCTGTGGCGCAAAAACAGGCCGCTAAAATTGTATTTATTGTTCCCATAAATAACCCACCTTATTGGTTAATCTGGAAACAATATAATACAAACGTAATTAAAAAAGAACTATAAACTATTGTTTAATTATAATAGTTAACAGCGAGAACACCGCTTGTAAATTGGGAAGAATTCCTCCCTGCCACCGTAAACCAGCAGCCGAAGATCACCCCAAGATTAGCACTCCAGTTGTATTCAAGAGCAGGGGCCAAACTAAATTGGGTCGTTGATGGGCTCGTCATTGGGGCCGTAGAGGTTCCCTTAAAACGGGTTTTTAAGTTCCAGATCCCAAGGAGATCCATCGCAAAAGCCCAGTTTCTATTTAAATTGACCTCAACCGCTGTATCGAGCTGAAACCCTTGAGCTGGATAGACGGTCCCCTTTGTCCCCGCTCCCCCTCCGTAGACATTTAAATTTTTTACACGAACGGGAGCTGGAAGGCTGTATTGAAAGGCTGTTCGCCAAGTTAAAAAAGTGTTACTCCCTAAGTAAAAAAGATTCCCCCAAACAAGACCGGCCGCGGTCTGCCACGTCCCTTGCCCCCCAACATCTGTCAAAAGTTTTTTTGGATCGAGGTTTTGGTATTTACCGAGAGGAAGCGTCTCTTTGATCGCCAATTTGAGAGCGGTATTCCATGAGGTGAGAGGACCAGAGCGTTTGAAAAGTTGAATATCGAACCCGATCGGCATATCTCCAATCACCCACTTTGCTTGCCCCTGTTTATAGTTGTAGCTGAGGGTGGGGTTGAATTGAAAATCGAGCCAGCTGTTGATTCCAAACTGGATCGACGGCTGAAAAATATTTGCCCAAAAAGTGTCTGTTTTCACCCGCTTCCAATCGCTATTATAGGTTCCCGTATTGGCTGTTGCGTAAACATAAGGCTCAATATTGTAGTGGCCTGGAGGAATCGTAAGCCCTGAGGGGGCTAAGAGCGGACCTGTAAACCAGGGGGCCTCCACATTTGGGTTTTTGTCAGCATAGTGGTGTGCTGGGATTTGGATCGCTAGAAGCGGAGAGCTTAACACAAAGAGAGACAGGAAAAATCTTTTTATCATATGATGCCCATCATATGTATCTGGCTATTTTTTTCTTCCTATTTTCTTCTCTTTATGGGGAACAGATCCGTCTCGGCAGAGAGATTTTAACTGTAGAGATTGCCGATACTTATGAGACAAGAGCTAAAGGGTTGATGGGGAGAACCAAATTGGCCGATGGGGAAGGGATGCTTTTTGTGTATGAAGAGGCGGATACCCTTGTTTTTTGGATGAAAAATACTTTAATTCCCCTTTCAATTGCCTTTTTCAACACAGAAAAAGAGATTCTCAATATTTTAGATATGGACCCTCCAAAAGGGAAACAACTCCTCAAATACCGGAGCCGGGGGCCTGCTCTCTACGCTTTAGAGGTTCCTCAAGGGTGGTTCGAAAAGCACGGAATTAAGATCGGCACTAAATTCTCTTTTCTCGATCCCCCGAATCGGCTACAATAACCCCTTTTTAGAGTGTCATTTATGAGCAAAAAAAAGCAAACGCGTCCCTGGAGTGTATTCATCGCCATTCTCTTCGCGATCCTTTTTGGGAGCCTGGCGGGCCGGGAGGCCGGTTTTTTCGATATCACTTTCTATGGGATATTCGATGTGGTTGGAACGATTTTTCTGAATGCATTGACCCTCGTTGTTGTCCCTCTCGTCTCCTCCTCAATCATCACTGGGATTTCCCGGATCGGCAATGAGGGGGCCTTTGGAAGGCTCGGCGGGAAAATGTTCTTTTTCTATATAGGCACCAGTTTAATCGCGATTTTGATCGGCCTTTTCTTTGTGAATTTGATCAATCCTGGAGCTTCCCACATTGGCACCTCTTTTGCTTCAGATGCAGCTGAGATTTCCAATCTAAAAGATAAAATTGGCCATCAGGGACCGGCAGCTTTTGTACAAGTTCTCATCTCGATTGTCCCCTCTAATATCATAGCAGCCTTCTCTAGAGGAGAAATGCTGGGGCTAATTTTCTTCAGCATCCTTTTTGGATACGCCCTTTCAAAAGTAGAAGGGCAGCCAAGCACAACCGTTCAGAATTTTTTCCAAGGGATTTTTCAGACGATGATCCATGTCACCCATATCATCATGAAATTTCTCCCCTACGGAGTTTTTTGCTTGGTCGCTAAGGTATTTATGACTACAGGGGTGGGATCATTAAAAAGCGTCTCCCTTTTCTTTGTTGCCGTTATGATGGGCCTCATCTCTTTTATGTTTATTGCCCTCCCCCTCTTGCTTAAATTTGTTGCGAGGGTAAATCCGATCCGCCATTTCAAAGCGATGGCGCCCGCCCTTGTCACCGCTTTTTCAACGAGCTCTTCTTCTGCTACCCTCCCCATTACAATCGACTGCGTGGAAAAGCGGGCCGGAGTTTCAAACCGGATCTGCAGCTTGGTCGTCCCCCTAGGAACTTCGATCAACATGTCTGGTTCGGCCCTTTACGAGTGCGTTGCAGCTATGTTCGTCGCCCAAGCCTATGGGATCGATCTCTCCTTCTCAACACAATTTCTGATCGTTTTAATGTCTTTAGTCACTTCGATTGGAGTTGCCGGCATCCCCTCAGCTAGCCTTGTCGCAATTTTGATCATCTTGAAAGTGGTTGGACTTCCCGCTGAAGGGATCGGCCTCTTTATCGCTGTAGACAGGCTTCTCGATATGTGCAGAACAACGGTGAACGTTTTTAGCGATAGCTGCTGTGCTATTTTAGTCGCGAGAAGCGAAGGGGAAACTCAAGTTCTCGCCACCGATCCCGTCTAAATCTAAAAAAATAAATAGCGGCTGGTTCTTGAAATTGCTATGTTCAAAATCGAGAGGTGCTTATGGCTAAAGGGACAGTGAAGTGGTTCAATAAGGACAAAGGGTTTGGGTTCATTATGCCCGATGAGGGGGGAAGAGACATCTATGTTCAGGTGCAGAACGTGGATACTCCAGATAATAACCTGGCCGACGGACAGAGAGTTGAATATGAAAACTCGATGGGGAGAAAGGGTCCTGAAGCGATCAAAGTAAAAGGGATTTAATCTAATCCTCTAATTAGCTAAAATACTCCCCATTATGAGTATTCTTCCTACCGGTTCCCCTCAATTAGTTTATTTTATTGAACGTCTTCCCCCTCATGAGCCTGCAGCTCCCACCCTCTTAGATAGAATTAAAAAAGTAGCGGGCACAGCCCTTGCTTTACTGGGGCTAACGATTCTCATCGGAGCGACACTCGCTTTAGCTGGATATTTTACCGGTTATTTAGCTGTGACGCCCGAGGTTATCCACCCGTTTTTCGCAACAGGAATCGCCTGCTCGATTGCTGGATTTCACTTAGAAAAAGGGGGCGCAGCTTCCTTAGAAACCTCCGCAGGACCCATCACCTTTTCTGCTTGAAAAAATCGATTGAGGAACACACTCGAAGAGACTGTCGTCGAAACTGGAATCGGTCGCTTTTTTGGATTATTTTGGCCAATTTTTAATTCTTTTATTTGGGCCAATATTCGGAAAATGATATTAACCCAAAAAAAAGAAGTAAAAAATTGGCTCAAAAGAATCGCAAAATCGACACAAGTCCGTTTAGACGACAGTCTCCTATACTCCGCTATCTGTTTTTGCTCCCCTTTGTTCTCTTTGCAAATGCACCATTTCAACAGTTTCACGATGCTACCTATAAACTGGGATGGGATATCCATTTCTCCCCTTATGCAGGGGGGGAAGACATCCTTTTTGCCCATCGGATTGTAGAGCGGGTTGAGGGGTACATCGTTGGGAAAAGCCCCGTCGCCTATTCAAAAGCGGCAAATGCCCGTTTCTGGCGTCTTAGCGAACTCTACTTAGGTTGGCTTCCCCTCAACTATCTAGCGACTGTAGCGCAGCACGAGGTGTTTGGGCATGGGTACCGGATCAGAGACATCAATCGGGGTAGAGTCAAGGTGCACGGATATAGTTTTAATGCCCCACCCCCCTATGGAGAAGGGGGGGCAGCGACCAGTTATAATATTGGAGAAAATTTAACGACCACAGAAGAGACCTCGATCTCTATGGCAGGTGTTGAATCGACCGCTATTTTAGCCCTTTTAACTAAATTTAAATGGTTAGAGGCGAACCGGATCGATCCCCGTCAGTCGGTCCTCTATTTGTTGAGTCAACACGACCTAAACCTATATATCGGTTCTTTAAATGTCCTCAATGACGATATGGATGGGCATGACATCCATATGTACATCAAATCGCTCAATTATACTTATACCGATCACTTCATCAGCAGCGGACGGCTCCGCTCCTTATCTTGGATCAATTTAGGAGACCCTTTTACCCTCTATGCGATCTACTCCTGGTTCCACTATCTCTTTTCTGGAAAAGAGACTAAGATCCCGATGATCCCGATCTTTGATTGGGGCTATCTCCCAAATGTACGTCTTGGCCTCACCCCTTTCGGCCCCGAGTTTTTTATAGAGAACTGCCTACTGAAAGGGAAGAGCCCCGTTTATTTTTATCTAAAAGGGGGGAGTCACTCTGAAAACCGGTATGGAGGAGTCGGATTTTATGCGCCTAAAATATGGGCGATTCGGAAATGGGTCATTGGATTCCGATTTGACGCTTGGAGACAACCTAAACTACTGCTCCAACCAGGGAGCATACTTTTCCCCAACATCAACTTCAGCGAAAAACCAGATAAAAATAATCCGATCTATCCCTATTCTGAACAGCACGCGATGCGGATTGGGGCAGGAGGTTCAATCATTATTGGTTATGAGAGCCGTTCTGGATTTGAAGCGGAACTCGGATATAAGTCGCAAGGGTTCTTACCTGGCTACGCTCTTCGCGCCTCACCAACCGCACGCCTATTTTACACGCTGGTTTTCTAAATCTTTGACAATCGATTTCAGAACAAGGCTGATATTTTTTCTGATTTTATTTCCGAGAAGCCACCGAACAGGCCATGCAAAAAGGCCTTTGATTTGCACTTTATACGAAATTTGAGAGCCCTGTTGGATCGGCTTTACGGTGTGGCTAAAAATCAGACGGACAAATCGAGTTTTCCAAAGAAGGGAAAAACTTTCCCCTTTTTTTAAATCGATAATCTCATAAGGAAATTCGCTAGTTCCCTTTTTTTCATGCGTGAGCTGGGCCCTTTCCCAAGCATTCCACACCTGTTGAGGAGAAACACACGTTTCAATCTGCTCTTCCATAAATCACCCTCTGCGTACTATACACAAAATTATGATATTATTGTGGATTTTTCTCTTACTCACCACCCCTGAAAGGATCAAAGTGATGAGAGAAAAGGGGACCGAACGGGCTTTTAGCGGAGAGCACCTTTACGAATCAAGGACTGGAACCTACGTTTGTGCAGATTGTAAAAGGCCCCTTTTTTCCTCAAATGACAAATATGACTCAGGAGCAGGCTGGCCCACATTTACCAAACCCCTTGAGCCTAAAAGCGTCTATTATTTAGAAGATCATACCCTCCCTTTTAAACGGTATGAGGTCCTTTGCAGAGGATGCGGTGGGCATTTAGGACACGTATTTAACGACGGGCCGCCACCAAAGGGTTTACGTTATTGTATCAATTCGATTACTCTTCATTTCAAGAAACAGTCAGAGTGAGAAGACAGATGAAAAAAATCTCTTGGCCCACCCTATTATTTATTATTGGGTATCACCTTTTTTTAGCGATCGCCCTACCCCTCTATTATATGAATCATACACCCTCTTTGGGTCTTGTGATGACTAGCATTGGTTTAGTATTTATTTCTGGGATCGCGATCACGGCTGGATACCACAGATTCTATTCTCACAGCTGCTATAAAATCCATCCAGTTATCGAGACCATTTTACTTTTTTTCGGAACCTTAGCTACCCAAGGGAGCGCTCTCAAGTGGGCTCATGACCATCGTCTCCATCATGCCCATGTAGATACAGATAAAGATCCCTATACTGTCAAAAAAGGGCTCTTATACGCCCATATCCTTTGGATGTTCTACAAGACACAAGAGATAGATACAAAAGTCATTTCCGACTTAAGAAGAAAGAAAATGTTACGGTTTCAACACAAACACTACGTCCTCTGTATGATCGCAACCAACGTCATCACTTTTTTAACTGTAGGCTGTTTTTTCAACGATTACCTGGGTGCTTTCTTATTTGCTTGGTGGGTCCGCCTCTTCTTATTGCACCACACCACTTGGTGCATCAATTCCCTTGCCCACTACTGTGGAACCCAAAATTATAGCCAAGAGCACTCAGCGGTCGATAACTATCTGATCTCCCTTTTGACTTATGGGGAAGGGTACCACAACTATCACCACAGCTTCGCTCAGGACTATCGAAACGGGATTAGCTGGTACCATTTCGATCCTTCTAAATGGTTGATTTGGACCCTTCATAAAATAGGTCTCGCATATGATTTAAAAAGGGTAAACAATTATCGGATTGCCCGCCATCTGCTTCTTCAGCACAAAGATGAGCTAATCCAAAAGATGAAAGAATCGGTCTATGTTGAAAAAATTTCTCAGGTAGCGGAAAAGATCTCCACCAAACTCTCTGAAATCCAAACTATTCTAGACCGGAAACAGATCCGCGCTATAAAAAAGAGCCTTAAAGATGATTGGCGCGAGTGGAAACAGGTTCTTAAAATGATTCAGAAAGAGCCTCATTTAAAAGCCTAATCTCTTTCTCCTCCAAAGGTTTCAGCCAAGGAGAGAGGAAAAACCGAACTGCTAGAAATTTTGTAGCAGGTAAGTAGTGGAAATGGACATGGGGTACAGATTGACCTGCTCCACGCCCATTCTTCTGGATAAGGAGGTAATCGGTATTATTAAAAGTTTTTCGAACCGCCCCGTCCACTTTTTTGATTGCTGCTCCTAAGGCTACCAGCTCTTCTGGGGAGAGGTCTTCAAATCTCTCCACATGCCGCTCCGGAATAATCAAGACATGGCCAGGAACTGCCGGCTTATGGGTCAAAATTCCGAGAACCCCTTCCCCTTTATAAAACACCTGTTTTTCTAAAATATCTTCTTGGCAAAAAGCGCATCCAGGGTTACGAATTCTTTGAAAATCGATCTTCGTAACTAGAAAGGTCAAAAGGGCCAGCCCTACAAATAATAAAACAATTTTTTTCATTTAAATTTCCGCGATATAATCCGTGACATATATAGCTAAATTCCTATATAAATACTAGAGAATCAGATCTGGACATTTAGGATGGCATCTGGAGATAAATCTCCATTAACCAGATGGCGGGAACGCCTCTGGCCAATACATGCGTACGAACTCAAAAAAGTCCTCCCGCTTCTTTTCATGAAATTTTTCATTTCCTTCACTTATGGTGTATTGACCACCATGAAGGATGCTTTAGTTGTTACGGCAAAAGGGTCTGGCGCTGAGGTAATTCCAGTCTTAAAAGGGTGGATCGTCTTGCCGATAGCTCTTGGAGCTACCGTTCTCTATTCAAAACTAGCCAACATGTTCTCCAGATCGACCCTCTTTTATAGTATTATCCTATTTTTCATGGGTTTCCTTTGCCTTTACGGGTTTGTCCTCTACCCAAATATAGATACACTTTCCCCCCATGCCTCGGCCGACTGGCTTATCGAAAAGCTAGGGACTTCCAATGCCCATTGGGTCGCTATCTATAGGAACTGGATCCAGTCCCTCTTTTTTATTACTGCTGAGCTTTGGGGGACTATCGTAATCTTCCTCCTCTTCTGGGGCTTCGTCAATCATATTTGCAATTTCAATGAAGCCAAAAGATCATATAATTTTTTTATTGCAGGGGGCGATTTAGCCCAGATGTTTACTGGACCCCTCGTCTGTTACTTCACAGGGAAATACCTCGCTACCGAGTTCGACTTTGCCCTCCAAAGCCTCATTGTTTGCGTCCTCTTCTTCGGCTCCATGATTATGGGGCTCCATTGGCTCCTTACTCATAGGATCTTAAAAGATGAACGCCTCTATCAACCAGAGCACGGGCAACAGCCGATTGACCAAAAAACAAAACTCTCTCTTCTCGACAGTCTGAAATTCATCTTCCGCTCCCCCTATCTCCGCTACATCGCGGTGATGGTTGTCGCTTATGGACTCACTATTAACCTCACAGAAGTGACGTGGAAGGCCAACTTGAAACTCGCTTTCCCGGAAACGGGAGATTACCAATCTTTCATGGCCACAGTCAGCTCTTCAGTCGGTGTCTGCTCGTTTATCATCACCCTTTTCTTCAGCGGAATGATCATCCGTCGCCTAGGGTGGCATTTTTCTGCCCAACTCCCCCCGATTGTCATAGGGGTAACGAGCCTTCTCTTCCTCACAATGTTCCTCAACCCCCAATGGCTTGGCCCCACTCCCCTCTTTCTTATCGTCCTCTTTGGAGCCTTCCAGAATATCCTCACAAAAGTGATGAAATATGCTTTTTTTGATTCGACCAAAGAGATGTCCTATATTCCCTTAGATCAAGAATCAAAAGTGAAAGGGAAAGCCGCTATTGACGTAGTGGGATCGAGACTGGGTAAATCGGGCGCCGCCTGGATTCAAATCGTCTTAATTCAGCTGGCAGGCACCGGCTCGGTCCTCTCGATCACCCACTACCTTCTCCCCCTCATCGCTTTCACTGTCCTCTTCTGGATCCTCTCAGTCAGACAGTTGAATAAGCAGTTCCAAGAAGACAAAAAACTCGCCCCAGAAAGCACATAATAAGGCTACATTTGGGAATAGGGATAAATGCTGTTATTTGGTTTCCAAGACCCAATTGATAATGAGGGTGTCGAGCCAATAGATCCCCTTACTCCCCTCTGATTTGCCTAAATAACCCATATGCCCCCCTTTTTTTGTTTTAAAAATTCGGATATTTGAAGAGAGCTGATGTTGATCTAGAGAATTGGGTGCGATGATAGGGTCATCTTCTGCAAACAGAATTTTGCAAGGGATGGCAATCTCTTCTATCACATGAGATGAACTGCACTTATTATAATAGTCCATTGCACTAGAGAAGCCGTTAATCGGCGCTGTGTAGAGCTGATCGAATTCATATATTTTAAGACCTCTAGGGAGATGTACCTTCGGTAAATCCTTAAATTTTTTCTGCCGATAATAGACATCGGCCCGCAGAAGGCGGTAGAAATACTTTTCATAGATCATATTCGACGGATTGCCCAGCCTTTCAATGCTCGATTTAAGTTCTACAGGAGGACTTACCGCAATCACTCTCTCTACAAAAGGGTGAATCGATTCGCCCAATTCTCCTGTGAGTTTAAGGACGATATTGCCTCCCATAGAAAAGCCGACCAATACGATAGGAGACTCGGGTTGATCTATTTTTACAACCTTTAAACATTCAAATACATCTTCGCTCCTTCCACAATGGTAAGGGTGTTTAGCTAATCCTTTCCCAGATCCACAGCCGCGCATATTGCACCTAATAACCCGGATTCCTAACTCCTCTAGTCTTCGTGTCATCCGAACTAAGTAAGGAGATTTATGAGATCCACAAAGACCATGGACAAAAAACACAGTCATATCGGTCGGCTTCCAACTAACTGGGGTTGTGATTTCTAGAGATATTTTATCCCCATCAGGAAGAAGAACGAGTTTTTGAACGGAAAGGGGATGAAATAGAAAATTAAACATTGTGCTAAAAATTGTCTGCTTATGTGGGTCTTCAATAAAAGGAAATGGGTCGAATGGCAATTCTTGACTCACAATAAACTCCCCTAACTTAAAATAAAAACCAAATAAACCAAAACAGTTAGTTTTTGTTTATTCAGCTACCAAGCTTAATAATAAAACAATTTGAATTAATTTTCTCTAATAAACGGAAATCCTTTAACTAGAGGGATATCGTAAAATAAAACGAGCGACTCTTCCCCCGGATTTCTCTTCCCGAGGCTCGCATTTGATAAATGGTAGAAGTGGACACCTAGCCTATGCCAATCGGAAAACTGCCAACCTAATTCGATCCCGGAGCGAAACTCTATAGGATACCCTAAATTTTTCCCCTTGCCAGGAGTGAAGTACCCCGCAGCAAATCCAGGAGCAAAATGGAGATGGTTGAAAAACAAGAGATCAAAATTAATCCCTAGGTACCCATAAAAAGCGCTATTAGCTGTAGTCATCAACCCGATAAGGGGGCGGAATTCCAAATATCGGTTGGGAGATTTCAGACATTTGAGATGAAATTTATATTCCATTTCAAACTCAAAAGTGCGGTATTTTTCTCGGTATAAATCATAGGCCCCAATCGCAAATGAAAGAAAATCAGGGGGATAATTTTGAGCAGAGAGGACCGAGATAGATAATAAGTAAACAAAGC
>CAYWDE010000029.1:0-12474 GCA_964456885.1 uncultured bacterium
GTCTTCCTTGGACATGAGAGAGAGTTGTTCTTCATCTCCATTTCTAAATAATAGATGGGCCACTCTGTCGGGGAGAGTTTAACAGCATCTTTCTCTGTGCAGATTAAGATGTTCTCCTTAGGAAGTTTAGAGAGATCAGCTACCTCATGATCGGCAAAAAATCTTTGAAAAACGATCTCGGCGCCAAGAGCTTCTACTGTTTTTTTAAATCGCTCCGGTTTGGCGATTCCGCAAAAAATGGCCACCTTCCTCCCTTTGATTGAGGGGAGCTCATTCCCATGGAGATCTAAAATTCTCTTTACATTGAGCTCCAATTCTCTCCCGACAGAGAAAATAGCGTTCGCGGAGAGGAGCCGCTTTGGGCTGTCGCGCAAAAATCCGAAAGGGAGATAGTGTTCTTTCCCCTCTCGGGTCAATACGATATCGAAATCGCGATGGAGCCGCCGATGTTGAAATCCATCATCGAGGATCAGAAGATCGAAATCGGGGGCTATCCGTTTTGCAAGAGCTGCTCGATCTTTCTCCACATAAACTTTGACATGGGGCAGTTTGCGAGAGAGGAGGATCGCCTCATCTGGGACGCTCCCATAACCGCGCGATAAAATCGCCACCTTTCGTTTAGGAAACTGGCTGGCTAAAAGATGGACAAAAGGTGTTTTTCCCGCCCCTCCTGCGACAATGTTTCCGACGCTCACTACGGTGCAACGGACTCGGGTGATCGGAAGGAGATGAAAATCGTAAAGCTTGTTCCGGATGAAAATAACAAATGCATAGATCCAACTCAAAGGGGCGAGGTACCAAGGGGAGCTTTCGACGAGACGCTCCCCCCAAAGGAGGAGTTTATCGCGCAGCATAAGAAAAGAGGTGTTGTTCCACCATTTCGATGATGATGTGGATCGCCGCCATATGGGCCTCTTGGATCCGATCGGAGAAACGGAATCCTGAAACGATCCACTCTAGATCGGAGAGTCCTTGCATTTTGCCACCCGTTTTTCCGAGGAAAGAGATCGTATGGAGCCCTTTTTCTTTCGCTTGAAGGAGCGCAGCAAAAAGATTGGTGGAGTTGCCGCTTGTTGTGAGTGCGATAAAGATATCGCCAGGTTGACCAAACGCCTCAACGCCTCGAGCAAACACCATATCAAATCCCATATCATTTGCCACACAGCTCAAATGGGCCGGATCGGAAAGGGCGATTGCGGGAAGTGCAGCCCGTTTTTGTCGAAACTGCCCGGTGAGCTCCTCCGCAAAATGCATCGCATCACAAAGGCTCCCCCCGTTTCCAGCAATGAGGATTTTATTTCCCCTCTTGAAGCAATCTGCGATAAGCTCTGCCGCTTTTTCCATAAAAGCGAGGCTTTGTTCTGTTTTTAAACAGGTTGCTGCTCGAATTGCATCGTCTACAGATTGAAGAATGAGTTCTCTCATGCTAGCATATTAGAGCATGGGACAAAAAAAGAAAACAGTTGCAGTTGTCGGAGCAACAGGTGCGGTGGGAAGTGAAATCGTCCGACTCCTTTTAGAAAGAGATTTTCCTCTGGAACGTTTAACCCTTTTCGCCTCTCCAAAATCGGAAGGGAAAAAGATCCACTCATTCCCTGTTGAAGTGTTGCAAGATCTAAAAGGGGTTGACTTAGCCTTTTTCGCAGCAGGATCGGCTGTATCGAAAGAGTGGATTCCTCAAGCAGAATGCCTTTGTATCGATTCGAGCTCCGCATTTAGGGGGTCCCATCCACTCATTATCCCTGAGATCAATCCCCATGCGATCAGAGGGAATCTCCTCACTTCACCTAACTGCGCAGCGACTATCCTCTTGATGCCCCTCTTCTCTTTACACCGCCTTTTCGGAGTGAAACGGATCGTCGCATCCACTTACCAAGCGGCCAGCGGCGCAGGAGCACATCTCTTAGAACAGCTCCAACAAGAGACTCGGGCCCAATTAGAAAATAGGCCCTATTCTCCCCTGCTCCCTTTCCCTTATGCATTCAATCTCTATCCTCACAACTCCCCCTTAACTTCCAGTGGCTATGTAGAAGAGGAGCTCAAAATGCTGCATGAGACGAGAAAAATCCTTGAAGACGATTCGATCCAACTGAGCGCTACTTGTGTGAGAGTTCCCGTTTTAAGAGCCCACTCGGTTGCAGCCAATGTGGAGTTTCGGAAACCGTTCACCCTTAATCAAGTTTATGAAGCTTTGGGGAAAGTTCCAGGCCTGAAAATATTTGAAGATCGGGGATCCAACCGCTTCGCCACACCGGTCGATGCGACGGGGAAAAATGAGGTTTTTTGCGGCCGTTTCCGGATTGATCCGAGTCAGCCCAATACCCTTGAATTTTGGGCTGTGGGGGATCAGCTTCTCAAAGGGGCCGCTTTAAATGCGGTACAGATAGCCGAATCCTTGACATGAGGGGATATTTCTAGTATCGGGAAGATATGGGGAAATTCTCTTTAGGCTACCAAGTACTCGTTGCCGTGATTCTCGGGATCTGCACGGGGCTCTTCTTTGGCCCCCTCACAGAGGCGTTCAACCCGATCGGGTCAGCCTATACGATGCTTCTTCAGATGACCGTTCTCCCCTATATCACCTTCTCTCTGATTCATGGTCTCGGATCGATCACCCCCGATGTGGGGAAAAAGCTCTTTAAATGTGGATGGCCCTATCTACTCACTTTGTGGACATTGATTTTTATCTTGATCTATCTATTAGCGGCCCTCATTCCGAGCAGCGTCTCCCCCCTTATTCAAAGCGATGGAGCCGACAAGATTGCTTCTGAATTCACCAATAATTTCCTGAGCAACCTAATCCCTCAGAACCCCTTTTACGACATTATGAACAATGTAGTCCCTGCAGCAGCGGTTTTCGCTCTCATTTCAGGGCTAGCTCTGATGCATGTTCAGAAAAAAGAGCCGCTGATCGGCGTTTTAGAAAGGGTGAACCAAACAATTGAGAAAATCTTAAAATGGCTCGGGATCCTCTCCCCTATCGGCGCTTACGCCTATGTTTCGATCGCTTTCGGGACGATCTATTTTGAGGATCTATTCAAAATTGAGATCTATGTCCTCGGCTTCCTTTTTTGCGCCCTATTCCTTGTCTTTTGGATCTTGCCTATGCTTTTGGCGACACTCACCCCTCTCAGTTATAGAGAAGCGCTTCAGGCTTTCCGCTATGTATGCCTTTTGCCTTTTGTGACAGGACTTAGCTCCGCAGCACTCCCCTTTCTAAATAGTTATTTAAAAAAGCTCTCCCAAAAGCATGAGACGCATGCCCACTTCCGAGAAACTTCTCAGACTATTTTGCCGATTGCCTATAGTTTCGGCCACATCGGCAACGCGATGATCCTTTTTTTTATTTTTTTCCTCTCCTACTACTACCGCCACCCCTTTAATGGCCTTGAAAAAACGTTGATCTCCATCTTAACTGTCCCCCTCTCTGTCGGCTCCTCATCGGGAAATCTCAATGCGGTCCTTTTTTTGATTAAACAGCTCGGATTCCCTCAAGGGGCCACCGATTTTTTTCTACAGATCAAATCGTTTACCTACAATTTTCAAGTGTTGATGAGCATCGCAAGCGTCCTCACTTTGATTCTCCTCTCGATCTACTCTTACTATGGACTGATCCAGGTGAAATGGAAACAGCTTGTGACCCGTTTAGCGTCGCCGCTCCTTGTTTTTGCCCTTGTTGTTCTCGGATTTAAGAGCTTTGTCCGCCCCACAGATATGTACCAAAATCTCTACATGAACCTCTCCCTTTCTGAGGTGATGAGACATCCGGTTAAAGCCGAATTCCTCCAACCTGGAGAAACAGGGACTTCAAGAGCTTTTTCCAACATTGTGATCCCTGAGGTCTTTAAACAAATTCTAAATACAAGAGTTTTAAAAGTGGGCTTTTATGGGAATTCGATCCCCTATTGCTACTACAACAATAAGGAAGAGCTGGTCGGATTTGATATTGCGTATGCATATGAATTAGCAAACGATTTGGGTTGTAAATTAGAGTTCATTCCGATCACTAATATCGACACCCTCGCTTCCGATCTTTTTACCGGTGTTTTTGATATCGGTATGTCTTCTCTCATTATGAGTGAAGAGAGGCTCCTTCAAATGCAATTCACCTCCCCTTATCTCCAAGATAACAATGTTCTGATCGTCCCAAGAGCAAAGAAAAAGCAGTTTCTTCATCTCAAAGAGGTGCAAGCATTGAATGGAATTAAAATTGGCGCAGCGGGAGCCCTTTTTGAAATCGCAAAAAGGAATTTCCCAAATGCGAATGTGGTAAAGATGCCCAATATCAAGTCGTTTCTCGAAGGGGAATATGAGGCTATCTTATGGTCTGGAACGACAGCGATGATCTGGTGCCTTTCCCATCCTGAATTTGTCTCGATCGATTATGGAAACGAAATTGGGGTAAGCTACTTTGCCTACCCGATCCGGCAACATGCGACCGATTTTGCCTTTTTCCTCAATAACTGGCTCACCTTAAAACAGCAGTCTGGCTTCAAAAAGAATATGGAGGGATATTGGCTACATGGCACCCTTCCAGGACAAAGACCCCCCCGTTGGTCGATCTTGCGCAACGTCCTCAATTTCGGAAATTAACGCAACCTATTAACAATCATATAATTACAAAAAACACCTTGCAAATCATCCATGCAATCATTAAAATGCAAGGTATATGCACTATTTAAAACGGCACCTAGAACAGCAGATCTTAGAATCGGCTAAATACTTTAAAGCGATCCTATTACTCGGAGCTAGACAGGCAGGGAAAAGCACTCTTTTGACCCACCTTCTGCCTAATGTAAAAAATTTTGTTTTCAATCCCGTCCAAGATTCCTACAAAGTAAGGCAAGATCCCGATCTATTCCTCCAATCCTTCCCTTCCCCATTAATTTTGGATGAGGTGCAGTACGCTCCCGAACTTCTCGCTTCTTTAAAGCAGAAAATGGATCGGAGTGAAGCAAAAGGGCAGTATTATTTAACCGGGTCCCAAAACTTCAGTATGCTCAGGAATATAGCAGAAAGTATGGCGGGACGGGTGGCTATTTTCCATCTCGATAATTTTACTCCTCAGGAGATGCTAGGCGTTGGAGACAAACAGGGGTGGGTTCCCGACTACTTAGAAAATCCGGAGACTTTTTATAAAGAGCGAAAAACCTTTCCCTCGAGTTTCCCTCCTCTTATAGAATTTCTTTTCCGAGGGACTTTCCCTGCTACTTTAGAATTGCCGACCACTCAAATTCCCCGTTATTTTAGCTCCTATTTGCAAACCTATATTGATCGGGATGTCAGGACCATCGAAAATATTCAGAGTTTGACAGAATTTGACCGCTTTTTAGGAATTTCCGCTTCATTGACATCACAGGAAATCAACGCTTCACAAATAGGGCGTGAAATTGGAATTTCTCCCCAAACAGCGCGTAGATGGCTTGATCTTCTCAATTTTTCTTATCAATGGTTTGAACTTTTCCCATATCATGGGAACACAATCAAAAGGATTAGCGGGAAGAAAAAAGGATATTTTAAAGATTCTGGGTTTGCCTGCTACTTACAAGCGATTGAATCTCCTGAAAGTTTAGCAAAAAATCCAAAATTGGGTTTTATTTTCGAAACTTGGGCTATCAATTATGTTCAGCAGCAATTTGCTTCTCTAGCAGTTTCCCCTAAAACCTACCATTGGCGTACATCTGGAGGCGCTGAAGTAGACCTAATTCTCGAACGGTCAGGAAAGCTTTATCCTATTGAAATGAAATGCAAAACCCATCTATCAAGAGCTGATCTTTCAGGACTCAAAGCTTTTCGGGAAACGTATTCCAAAAATGAAATTATGACAGGCCTAATTATTTACGCAGGATCAGAAGTCTATAAGCTGGATGAACACACTCTAGCTATTCCTTGGAATCTGTTGTAAAATAATTTTTGAAAAAGCCGTTGCTCAAAAGAAAATGATCTCCTATTCTCCCTCCCCTTTAAAAGGAGAGAATTCAATGGCCAGTTTACCCCTTACGAAAGCGTTTGCGAAAAATCATTTACCGGATAGTCTTTTTAATTTTTGTGTTGAGAAACGACTCATGTTTGATATTCCCAATCAACGTGGAGCCGGTATAGAGATCCCTTTGCAACAGACTCTAGGAAAGGTTGCAAAAGCTACACGCTCAATTTTGAGCTTTCTACCGAATCAGGAAACTGACGCCATTCATCTCTCCATTCAGCATCTAGATATAAATGGGGCTCGGTTACTAGAAATTAGGACTCTATTCAAAAACAAGATTTGGAAAGCAGACGTTATCTTTGATGAACAAGGGGTCGATTATATTATTGATGATCTCCCCTTCGTCTCATTTATTGACCACTGTCATGAGGGGATTTGTCCAGAAGAGAAAGTAAAGTTAAAAAAGCAAATCGAAGAAGATCCCGCTACCGTCCCCGGAGCTGAAAAACACTATAGGTCAATCAGCGAACATCTCACTGAAATGACCATTAAAACTATCCGGTCCGCCTACTTTGAGGAGACTTAGAGTGTGTTCTAAAAGAAATTGAAGAGCTTTTTAACCAAAATAGGCTTGAGATTCGAAGCTGAGGAGCTCTTTTGTCACAGGGTGCTCAAGGGCGAGCTTAGCGCAGTGAAGGTGAATAGCGATCCCATTCCCTGTTTTAGAGCCGTAACGCTGATCTCCGACAACTGGATGGCCAGAGGCGCTAAACTGGGCGCGGATTTGGTGATAGCGCCCCGTTTCGAGCTCGATAGAGACGAGGGTAGTGTGGGGGTTGAATTTGAGTACTTGATAGGTGAGGCGGGCATGTTTCGCCTCTTTATCGGTCGCTTTCGCGATGAGAGCCCGATGATCGCCGTGGATCAAGTAGTGGTCCAATTTCCCCTCTTTCGCGGGAAGGATCCCCTCCACCTCAGCGACGTAAATTCTTTGAATCTCTTGATTGCGGGACTGTTCATTGAGACGGCTGAGGGCTTTGCTTGTCCGAGCGAACAGAACGAGGCCGCTCACTGGACGGTCGAGCCGGTGGATCGCATGGAGGTAGACGTTCCCCGGTTTATTGTACTCCTGCTTAACCCATTTTTTTGCAAACGCTTCCAAAGAATCATCCCCAGAATCGTCGGGCTGCGTGAGCAAACCGCAAGGTTTCACTGCGACTAAGAGGTGGTTATCGGAAAAGATGATTTCGCTGTCTAACGACTTCATAAAGCAGTATCGTGGTTGCGGAAGCGACATTTAGCGAATCGGCGACGCCAAACATCGGAATGCGAACCTTAATATCCGCATTGTTCATCCAATTTTCGGTAAGACCATATTGCTCTGTTCCCACAACAATAGCAAGGGGGACTTTAAGGTCTGCTTGAGTAAATTCCGATTTTGCATGAGGGGTTGCGGCCATCGCTGAAATGTTATGTTTTTTTAAGTAAGCTAACGCCTCTTCGGAACTCGCTTCGATCACAGGCAATGTGAATAGGGTCCCTACGCTGGAGCGGACCACATTCGGGTTATGGATATCGGTCGTCGGATCGCACACAATCACCGCATCGACCCCTGCCGCATCGCAAGAGCGGAGAATCGTCCCTAAATTGCCCGGTTTTTCGATGCTCTCGGCGATCAGGAGAAACGGATTTTTCTTTAGCTTCAGATCGGAAAGTTTTAAGTGGATCTGGGGAGCTACAGCCAAGAGTCCATCAGGGCGATCTCGATAGGAGATTTTCGCAAAGACCTCTTTGGTACACTCTAAAAGGGTGGCTGGCCTACACTGCTCAATGAGAGTCCTCTCGTTCGAACCGAGAAATAGCTCTGGGCAATAGAAAAGGGTCTCAACTTTGCGCCCCGCATCGACAGCCCGCTTCAGTTCACGGTACCCTTCGATGAGGAAAAGACCACTCTCTTCACGAGGTCTGCGGTCTCGGAGTTTGACCACCTCTTTGACTTTGGGATTTTGCAAACTAGTGATTAAGGAGTCCATTTTGCAAAACTCCCTGAGGGGATCGCAATCGTCCCCGCTGAATGGAGAGCCATCTCTCCCACTTCGATCTCCCCTTTAGGCATTGTTTGCCCCAGCAAATGGCGCATACAAAGAGGGGTAAAACCGGGGGTATGGCACGAAAAAATCACAAAGAGGGGATTTTTGGAGAGGAGTGAGCTGCAGAGTTCAAGAAGGGGGATAATATCCCGCTCGATCTTAAAAACCTCCCCTTGCGCACCTCTTCCAAAAGTGGGGGGATCGAGGATGATCCCGTCGTAGAGCGATTCCCGTTTTTTTTCCCGTCTTAAAAATTTCAGCGCGTCATCGACGATCCATCGGATCGGCGCTTTTTGCAAGTTGTTTAATGTCGCATTTTCCCGAGCCCAATCGACCATCCCTTTGGAGGCATCGAGATGGCACACTTCGGCCCCTTGTTGTGCAGCCGCTAAAGTCACGCCACCTGAATAGGCAAAGAGATTGAGAATCCGGCTCCCCTTCTTAATGAGAGGGCGCATCCCTTCCCAAAGATCGGCATGTTCGGGGAAAAGCCCTAGATGGCCAAAATCGGTTGGTCCAATTTTAAATTCGACCCCCCCATGCAACACTGTCCAGGACTTTGGCAGTTTTTTATGGAAGACCCATTTTTCGTCCCGATTGAAGACCCCATCGGCCTTTTGGTTGACTAAACTAGGGCGCCACACCGCTTGAGCGCAGGGGCGGAAGAGGGTATGTTCGCCAAAACGTTCCAGTTTATGGCCATCCCCGCTATCGAGAAGCTGATAATTTTTCATGAGAAGGTTGCCGTGTTGTGTACGAGACGCCGCCAAAGGGCGCCAAGAGTTAAATGGACGGAGAGGTGGATCGCGCTAAGACGCTCTTGCGGAGCGTGGATCACCCCCGCATCGATCTTCTCTCCCCTTTGTCCGATCGCGATATAAATTGTGCCGACCGGTTTTTCTTTTGTACCGCCAGTAGGTCCTGCAATGCCAGAGATCGCTGCAGCAAAATCGGCATCGGTCTCATTGAAAAGACCTTGGACCATTTCTATCACCACTTCGCGGCTGACAGCCCCTTTTTGTTTTAAAGTGGTGCGGGAAACTTGTAAAAAGCGCTCCTTCCAAATATTGGAATAGGCAACGATCGAACCGAGGAGATATTTCGACGCGCCCGGAATCATCGTCAATTTCGCAGCGATCGCTCCACCGGTGCAGCTCTCCGCTAAAGCGAGCGTTTTTTTTCTCCCGATAAACTCCCGATGAACCGCCTCTTCGATCCTCCCTTCATTGCAGAAAAAAGTGGGAAATTTCCTCTCCACTTTCTCCACTAGCTCATCGACAGACTCTCTGCTTTGAAAGGTGATCTCAACCATCCCAGGAGTTGGAAAAGTCGTTATCTCCACAGAGGGGTGCTGTTTTTTAAGCTCTGAGAGAAAAGGGGCGACCTCTTTCTCATTTAAAAGGCATAAATAACATTTTCTGATCGATTCAGTCCGCATAAACACCGATCTTTTGGATTTTCAACTGCGGGTGACTGTGGATCCAAGAAAAACAGTTTTTCCCTAAGCGGATCGGGACATTGGTCCTCTTCTCATCCACAATAAAAGGGGTCGCTCTCGTCTCATCCCGAACCCACTGCTTAATCTTTTGGAACAGTTCGCTATTGGGAGATTCGTCCACCTCTAAAAGTTCCATCGTCTTCGGGTCTTGGTAGATCTGCGGGAAACTAAATTGGAGCCCCCAAAAAATATTCGATGCTCCCATCGTCATCGGACGGAAAACCCCGTCGATCGGCGAATAGGTGAAGAAATGGGCCTGTACTTGGATAATCGGCTTCCCCATCTTAACGATATAGCGTTCCCCTGGGATCTCTTGCTTCCAGAGCGCATCAGATTCTGCAGTGAACGCGCACGCGAGAACAGATCGGAGCTCTTGATCGGTGGGGATGGTCCCCGCTTTTAGCTTCTCGATCCACAAGCTATACTCCTCAATAAACCGTTCAGCAGCGATCGGCTCCCCATCCCCTAACCCTGTTAAAGGGTAGATGAGGAAAGGGTTTAGGCGACCAAAGAGACTTCTCAATTCTTCGACATCGCAAAGAACCTGGTATTTAAGATATTTGGACCCCTGATAGATCCCTTCGCTCTGCGGATTTGATACTCTTAAACTCATGAGGTTTGAACTTCTGTAGATTTAGCGGGGAACAAGAGAAGCATTAAAATGCCGATTGTAATACACGAATCGGCGATATTGAAAATGGGAAACGAGTAGCCCCAAAAAGTGAAGTGGAGAAAATCGATCACATGCCGATAGAGGCAATAATCGATCGCATTCCCGATCGCCCCTGTGAGGAGCAGCCAGATCGGAACCCTTTTTGGGACAAAGAAGAGGATCCCGAGGATGATCAAGATCCTAAGGGCAAAAAGGGCCCCTGCATAACCTCCGAAAAGGCCCCAAGCAGCCCCAGTATTGACCACATAATTGAGAGAAAATGTGATCCCCCCTAAAGAGAAAATACCGATCCCTCCAAAAGGATAGGGGCCGTAACTTAAGGCGGGGATCTGATCGATGGCTAGAACTTTTGTCGCAAAGTCCAGAATGAGGAGGAGGAGAAAAAATCCGAGCCATTTTTTCATTTAAATAAGACCTTTCTCAAATTTCTCTTGAGCCTTTACGGTCATGGTTGCGTAAGGGACAGCTTCCAACCGCTTCATCGGAATTTCTTCATTTGTGATATCGCAAAGACCGTAGGTCTCTTCTTCGATCTTCTCTAAAGCGCGGTCGATCTGCCGGATCAACCCAAATTCTTTATTGGTCACTTCTAAGTTGATGTTCTTTACGAAATCATCAGTCCCCTCATCGGCCGAATGTTGCGAGTACCCCTTCGCCTCATCGGGCTGTGTCACAGCTTCTTTCGTCCCTTGAACTGTTTTTACCAGCTGATCTCTCAGTTGTAAAAGTCTCGCTTTAAAATGGGCAATTTCAGTTTTCTTCAGCGGCATGAATGATTTCCTCTTTTTCAAGTTCCCGAATCGCCTGGAGCAACTCGCGAACGTCTTTAAATCGTTTATAAACACAGGCAAAGCGGAT
Organism: uncultured bacterium; assembly: GCA_964456885.1. GTDB lineage: Bacteria > Chlamydiota > Chlamydiia > Chlamydiales > SM23-39 > REEB52. The sequence continues at coordinate 11,046 of CAYWDE010000029.1, forward strand.
ATAGGCCACCACATCGGTCTCTTTGAGCTGGCGAATCACAATATCGCCCAACTCCTGACTCGAGATCTCTCGGACCCCTTTAGCCATCAATTCCGATTTGATCTTATATGCGATCGCCCGCACCTGGTCATGGCTGACCCTTGTGTGGCGACAAGCGGCATCCATCCCATGGATCAACTTTTCCTGTTGAAAGTCTTCAAAAGTCCCATCCCTTTTCTTCACTTGCAAACTCAAATCGACCGTCTCAAACGTCGTAAAACGTTTCATACATTGGCAACATTCTCGCCTTCTGCGGATCGCATTGATCTCCACCGCATCGCGCGAATCGGTCACCTTCGACTCTTCATGATTACAAAAGGGGCATCTCAACCGGAACTCCTCGATACTTTCTGCTATTTAGGCGATTCAAAGAATTTTTGTGAATCCCTTTTTTCTTGAGTAGGGAGTGTACCAAAATGGGCAATAGAACTAAAGAATTAGGAATTCATTACATGGTACTTAATCTCTTCACGCAAATGGTGAATGATTGAAGGATCTTGCTGCGCCATTCTCACATCTTCGACAAATTGCGCCAGGTTGAATCGGTTTAACCCCTTTTCCACCTTCTTCTCAATCTCGTCGCGAACCATGAAATCCATAGCCCACCAGTGCTCATCGACAACAACGCTCACACCAGCTTCAACTCCCACATGCAACAATTCTCTTCGAATCTGATCCACAGAAGGGATCAAAGCCCCAGGACGGGCATATTTTTCCATCACTTTTGTCCAGACTTTAACGAGCTCTTTACGAACCAGTTTTTCATCCACTTTCACCTTCTTCTGCAAGATGATCTGTTCTTGATGATGAATTGTATTGTTTAATAAAATTTCCATTTTATTCTCCAAATAAACAAACACAATAACAAATAGCCTATTTTCAAAACATCACATGAAATATTTCATTTCAAATTAAATACCCATCCAAACACCAGTCCAACGAACCTATCCTAATAAAAGGGTTTCCGTCGATTTTTTGGGCTTTTTGAGTCAATTTTCACTTTCTTTGATGGGGAGTTATATCAATTTTTGTATATTACCCCCATCAAAGAAAGTGAAAATTAGTCAAAAATCCTCAAAAAAGCGACGAAACCCTTTTATTAGGATAGCTTCACAGAAGCAATACACTGAAAACCAATATTTTACAAATAAAACACTCTATTAATGCTCTCTTTTTGTCAAATTTTGACAGCATTAATGATGTCAAAATTTGACAAAAAGAGAGCATTAATGCTATTAAAAAGGGATTAACCAGATAAAGTTTCGATGAAAAAAACCTTCAAATCGGAAAAATTAGTCCTTCAGGAGATTACTGCCTATGGAAACCATATCCGCCATTTGCTCAGAGGCTTATCCATCGGTCAATTCATTGGAATGATTCGAAAACAGTT
>CAYWDE010000030.1:0-9773 GCA_964456885.1 uncultured bacterium
GCATAGCGATCTTCTGTTCGAGCTGTCGCCAGTTTTGCACCAGAAACTGAGCAATCATCTGAAAAAAATTTGCCACTACGGTAGCCACTCGAGATGCAAGGGCTTTCAGTTCACAGTTTAGTAAGAGTTGAGTAAAGGGCCTTGGATCTATTGGTTGAGCAATTGGCGCGGCTTCCATAATTAATCTCAGGTTATTTCTTGAATGGAGAAGAATATATTATTTTTTCTTTTGAAGAATTCTTTTTTTTAAAAAGCTGACTGTTTTGGGAATGGAATTTTAAAGGAGCGGGAGATTTAAATTTCCGCAATTGAAGACTTTAGAGTTAAAAATTTCGGGTTGTCATTTTCCTGATGCATAGGTAAGATCTTACGGCTCTTAACTACAACAATGGGGAACCTATGTTTAAAAAATATGGATTTCTGCTTTTTTTCTTTCCTGTTCTTTTAAATGCGGGATTTGGCGATTGGTTTTATCAGCAAGAACTGTCGCCAAAAGCCAAACGTGCCATTACGGTTCTGGAAGATTTTGATCCAGTAATTGAAAAAGCGTTGAAAGATTATAATGTTCCCGGCGTTGCGATTGGGATTGTAGTCGATGGCCAAATCGTCTATACGAAAGGATTTGGTTATCGGAACGTGGAGCAAAAACTCCCAGTAACGAAAGATACCCTTTTTGCGATTGGCTCCTGCACAAAGGCGTTCACTACCTTTGCAATTGGCAACCTCGTCGATGAGGAACAGATCAAGTGGGATCAGCCAGTAATAGATATTCTCCCTGAGTTTCGCTTGGCTGATCAGTATGCGACTACAAATGTGACTCTCCGCGATCTATTGACTCACCGAAGTGGAATGCCTCGCCATGAATTTGTTTGGTATAATTCAAAAATGACAAAAGGAGAAATGTTAAAAAGGCTCCGCTACTTGCAACCATCTTTTAACATCCGACAGCGATACCAATACGGAAATTTAATGTATTTCACTGCGGGTGTTGCTATGGAAAGGGTCGCAGGCAAGCCTTGGGGAGATCAAATCCGCGAAAGAATTTTAATCCCTTTAGAAATGACGCAAACCAATTTTTCGATAGAAGAGACACAAAAAACAAGCAATTTTGCTTATCCCTATCTTGAAAAAGAGGAGCAGCTGAAGCGGATCGCGTTCCGTAATCTCTCCCTCATTGATTCCGCAGGAGCGCTCAATTCCAATATCAATGATATGACCCATTGGCTCCAAATGCTTTTAGCCGGAGGGGTTTATAAGGAGAAAATGCTCATTAATCCCGCGACACTGCAAGAGCTATTTGCTCCACAAGTGATTGTTTCAGGAGCTCCAGAATGTGAAGAGAGCCTCCCTTTTGCCTATGGGATCGGCTGGAATGTATTCTCTTATCGGGGCCACTATTTCGTAAGCCATGATGGGGTTTCCGACGGATTCACCTCAGTCACAGGTCTTTTCCCAAAAGACAACGTCGGAATAGTGATTTTGACCAATCGAAATATGACGACGTTCCCCCGATATATCTCCCTTGAAATCATCGACCGCCTTCTAGAATTGCCTCCTCGCGGCCGTTCCTGGCTAGAAGAGGGGCTTGATGGGGTCCGGAAAAACAAAGAGGGGATGAAGGCGAAAAAACAGAGAGAAGATAAGCTTCATAAAAAGGGGATGATCCATTCCCACCCGATTGAAGAGTATGTAGGGGTCTATGAGCATCCTGGCTACGGAAAACTTTATGTGGATCTAGTCGATGGAAAACTCCAAGCGACCTATAACGATCTCACTTTTGTATTGGGTCACTGGCATTACGATATTTTCCGTATCTCCGAAGAGAAGCAAGATATGGTCCTCTCGTTTGAAGGGATGAAATTTACATTTAATAATAATGCAAATGGGGAAATTAGCGAATTAGTAGTCCCTTTTGAACCTACAGCGGATGATATTATTTTCAAGCGGCAGCGTGAAGAGAAGCTCTCAAATATGAACTATTTGCGCCAGTTCATAGGTGCCTATGAAATTTATGGCTATACTGTGGAGATCGTAGTTCGGAATCATGCACTTCTTGCAATCATCCCCGGACAGCCCAATTATGAGCTTCTCCCAACTAGCGAGAATGAATTCGTTATTAAAGAGATGACGGGATCGACCGTTCGGTTCATGATGGGGCCGAATAACCAGGTGGAAGAAATTTTATTGATCCACCCCTATGGGGCTTTTACTGCAAATCCAAAGCGGTAAAGGAAAAAGGGGGGAGTGCCCCCCTTTTCACTTAAAAGTCGAGAGAGAGTCGTGTTGTGAGTCCGTAAAGAGCCAACATACTCGAATTGATGAGCGTCTCTTTTGCTTGAGACGCTGTTCCTGAAGTGGAGCGATATATTTCTTGAAGGTTAAACCAAGCATTCATCTCATACCCAGCAAATAGTTCCATTCTTGTAGAGGCAAAGTTTCTCTGATAAGAGGGGCCTAATAACATTTGTGTTGTCATTGTCGGGCGTACATCCTGATAAGATGCATCTCGAACTAAGGTTGCAGAATTGCTTGTTGACTGTTTCGATTGGTTTGAATAGCTCCCAATCAGCGGTCCAAAAAAGCCGTGAGCCGTAAAGTATAAATTTCCGGTCCAATACCAATCGACCATCAGTCCGTTCTTGAGCCCTGCCCCCACGAAATGCCACTTATTTCGGATAACAGTCGCTGTAGTGGTAGAATCGGTATAACGTACTTTCCAGTCTTGATCCATCCAAGCCACTGTCGCACCACCAACTACTCGGAGCCTTAAGTGGGGGTTTGGGAAAAATACCCGGTCTATGAACCAATCAAATACATTATAATTGAGGTGAATATGGCTGTGGGCTCCCGAAAGGGGATTGCTTGATATTTGAGGCCAAGTTCCTGTCAGATATTGTTCACTTGGATCTGGCTTCCCTGAGCGGTCGTTCCCTTCGCAGGTCATACGGGTATATTGCCAACGCACTTCCCAGTATCTAAGAGCTCTAAAGAAAAGGAAGCAAAGACGAACCCCGGGACTCATGTCGTATTTTGCATTCTCATATCTTCCTTGTGCATAGCAAACAGGATCTAAGGCGTTATGCCGCATCTTTAGTGCATAATCGAGCCCTCCTGCGGTTGTACCCCAATAGAGGAACTCTACGTTTCCCGCAAAAATCTGCTCATATCGATTAAAAAGATCGGGTTCCCCTTCCAGTTCTGGGTGAGAGGGGGGAGGTGGGGGATTTGTGAAAGAATCGGTTTTTTTAGTAATCCCAAATACCTGGAGGGTACAGAGGGTAGCGAATGTGAGGATCCATTTCATGAAGAATTCTCCTTTTTGTCTACCTTAGAAAAAAAGCTTTGAATATTCAAGAAGATTATCAATCAGGTATGATCAATCTTTTTGGAGTTTTCCCTTATGAAAAATTGGATTTTTCTTTGTTTAGCTTCCACGAATTTCGCTTTATTGCCTCCGCTTGCCCAAAGTACAGCTGAATTAAAAGCGCTTTTGAATGATCCGCGCCTTTACGAATTTTTGGGTAGTGCCGAATCGATCCGGGAGATTATTCGAACTGAAAGAGGGTATTTAGTGATCACTGCAAATTATATGATGCAAGTAAATATTGAGTATGAAAGGGGGGTGATGAAAATCGGTCCGGCCCAATTTGAATTCGATTTTCAAATTCCCTCTGCCAGATCGTTCCCTTAGAACCTGTATTAATACTGGATATCAGTCTCTTGATCAAATTAGTTTTAAAGCGGCCGAATTAATGCAAAAACGGGTCCCTTCGGGCTCTGGACCATCATCAAATAGATGTCCTAAATGGGAATTGCAAGTTTTACAAACAACCTCAATCCGCTCCATCGAGTGGGAAAAATCTTTTTTCAGTTCGATCTGATTTTTGTCGATCGGTTTGGTGAAGCTAGGCCAACCAGAACCCGAATCGAATTTGTCTTTCGAGCTGAAAAGGGGTTCGTTGCAAGCTGCGCAATGGTATGTGCCTGGATCATGGCAATCCCAATATTTATTGGCAAAAGGGCGTTCGGTCCCTTTTCCTCGGCACACATGGTAACATTCAGGGGAGAGTCTTTTTTTCCACTCTGCTTCTGTTAGAGGTACTTTTGCCATTTACTACCCCTTAAGAACAGGGAAAAGACCCATCAATCCGCTAGCGAGAGTTTGGACCGCAATCGCTGCGAGAATCAATCCCCCTAGTCGGTTAATAATATTGATTCCCGATTTGCCAAATATTTTTTCTAAATTACCTGCAAAATAGAGGAGAATTCCCATCACTAAAGCTACAAGGATTGTGGAGAGGCTAATCAAAACTTGGTTTAAAACCCCTGGAAATTGGTTCACGCTTACAATCACCGTGCTAATAGCGCCAGGCCCTGCGATAATCGGCATAGCAAGAGGGACAATTGCCCCTAGGTCACCCTGTTTATCCTTCTGCTCATCTGCCGAATGTTTCATTGGACTCTCTTCCGCATTTAACATGGAAAGGGCGAGCATAAAAATCACAACGCCGCCCGCTACTTGAAACGCAGGAAGTTGGATCCCTAAAATCATTAAAAGAGGGGTCCCGATCCAAGTAGTTACGAGAAGAATAATCCCCACAGCAGAGGCAGTGACTAGACCTGTCTTCCGTTTTTCTTCAAAATTTTGGTGGCGCGTAAAACGGAGCACCGCGGGAAGAGCCGAAAGGGGGTTGGCAATTACAAGAAGAGCGATAAAGTGGTTGACGAATTCAGATAAATCCAAGGACAATCCCTTTTTTAATTCATTATATTCTGAAGAGGAGAATCAGCACAAGATGGAGATTTGGATAGATACAGCGAACCTCGATCTGATCGAGCAAGCAAAACAGATGGGGATTCTTTACGGGGTTACAACAAACCCATCGATTGTTGCAAAATCCAATTTAAGTCTCGAAGATTTATTGGAGAAAATTTTGGCAATCCAAGAAGGGCCTGTGACCGCTCAAGTAGTGGCGCGAGACGCTTTAAAGATGGTTGAACAAGCCGAATCCCTTTATAAATTTTCAAATCGGATCATCATTAAAGTTCCTGTAACAAAAGAGGGGCTTAAGGCCATTTACGAATTGAAACTTAAACAGATCCCTGTGATGGCCACAGCTGTTTTTGATTCAAACCAGGTTTTATTGGCTGCAAGAGCAGGAGCCCTCTATATTGCCCCCTATTTTTCCACTATTTGTGAATTGGATATGTCTGGTGTCGCTCAATTTAAACAGATGTTCCATCTCCTCGAACGGTATAAATACCCCTCTAAACTCCTCGCGGCATCTCTTAAATCTGCTGAGCAGGTGAGGGAATGTTTAGAAAGTGGAGCTCATGCTGTGACTCTCAATGAAGAGGCTTTTTTATCTTTGATCGAAGATAACCCAGAGACTTTAAAAAGGGTGGAGAGGTTCGAAAAAGATTGGAAAGGGGCTAAAGCAGGGAAGGCCCTATTTTTTGGGTCCGCTCCCTAAAGCCTGGAAAATCCCAGGAAGAGGGGAAGTAAAACGGACCTCTTTTTGGGTAAAAGGGTGCTTAAAACCTAATGTGCAAGCATGGAGACAGAGCCGTTTTAACGGATTTTCTACAGCGCCGTAGCGGAGATCTCCCACAACCGCATGTCCTGCCATTTGGCATTGCACTCGGATTTGGTGTTTTCTCCCAGTTTCGAGCATCAATTTGAGGTAGGTATATTTTGCCGATCTTCGGATCACCTGGAAATGGGTGATCGCATCTTTCCCTTCAGGAGATTCGATCACATGGAGGGAGGGGAGCTCTAAAAGCTTACTTTCCCAAGAACCCTCATTTTCCTTTACCCTTCCCTCAACGATCGCGTAATACTCCCGCAAAATATCGTGAGTTTCGAATAAAGTATCAAAACGGCGCTCAGACTCTTTGCCTCGGGCAAAAAGGAGGATTCCTGAAGTCTCTCGGTCGATCCGATGGACCGCAAAGATCTGCTCTGTTTCGTAATGTTCCCGCAACAGGCCTAAGGCGTGTCGCTTGTTTTGGGACTCATCGAGAGGGACGCTTAAAAGACCAGTTGGTTTATCGATCACAACCATATAACGGTCTTCATAGATAATTTTTAGGCCAGGTACCTTGGGAGCTTTAAATGTCTCCTGAGAGGTCAGGGTTTGCCCTTTAATTAAAGGGATATTTTCTTGAGTGACCGGTTTCCCATCGAGACGAAAACGGCGATTTTTCAGCCAGGTTTGCAATGTTCTGCGGGAACTATCTGGATAAATTTTCCGGAGAGCCTCAGAAAGGGGCATATCTATAGGTATGATGTATTCCATTGCCAAATAGTATAGAGAAAAGCCCTGTTATTCGGAAGGGGGCTTTCTTAAATTTTTTTTACTCGATTGGATTTTTTTGCCCGCCAGGACTTTTTCTTGAGCTCTTTTCGATCTGCGCCGTTTCTGCCTTCTAATTTTTTCGTTCGCTTTTTGCTTATTACTTTTTTCTTTAAAAAGGCGTTCTTCCAGTTTTTCGCAGAGTTCCCTTCTCGCATAGAGTCGGTTAAGCTCTCTCGAGCGGGTGCTTTGGCACTTCACCTCAATGCCGGAAGGGGTATGTTTTAGATAAACGCAAGAAGAGGTCTTATTGATTTTTTGACCTCCGCTCCCAGAGCCGAGGATAAATTTTTCAATTAAATCGCTCTCTTGAATGTTTAAGCGGAGCATCCGAGCCGCTAGCTCTTCCCATTTATCTTTCATAATTTTTAATTGAAACAGAATTTCAATTAAATCTCGACTTTCAAATGAGTCCGTTTTGGAGAGATCAAGCCTTTATATTTAAGAATCGGATCCTCTTTGCGGGAGAGAGAGAGGTCAATTGTGGTGAGCAGAATTTCTGCGGTCACAGAAACGACTCCCCGGACGAGGTGGCCAGAAAAAGTTTGATAGTTTTTATCGGCCAGTACAACGTGGGTATGAGGGACAATCACCCCTTCATAGGAGCTTAAATTCCCCATTAAAGAGATTAGTTCATAGTCTTCGTTAAAGAAGCGGCGCTCATATGTTTTAAGATCGGTGCAAAAGAAAGCAAGCTCAACTTGAGTCAAAGTTCCGATCCCTTGATAGAAGGCCCCTTGAATATCTACAGCCTGAGCAAATTGTCTAAATGCCTCTTCGATTTCTTCTCCAATCTCAATCCGGAGAACGTAACCAACATTGCATTTTGAATAATACATGAAAAATTATCCTTTTGCTGCAATATATTAAATCATTTATCTACATATTGCAAGAAAAGTGGACCTCTCCCTGATTGTCAGATACTTAGGGCGTGAAAAAAAGCTTTTTGACTTCAGTGTGGGGAATAGGTAAAATACTTGGTATCTAAGACATAGCAGGCATAGGCTTGGTTGTCTTAGTTTATTAGAACATTAGCCCAGAATCTTGTCTTGGTCTGTCTTTATCAGAAAAAAATCCTGAAAAATTTGGCCGTAGTACACTGACTCTTAGGGTCATTTTTATCTTTTTGGAGTAAAGTAAATGAATCAACAAAATCAAAAACTGTACGTTGGAAATCTCAACTTTGATGCATCTGAAGATCAAGTGCGCGAACTTTTCGGAAGTTTCGGCGAAGTACAGGAAGTTAAAATCGTAATGGACCGTTTTTCAGGCAGATCTCGTGGATTTGCATTTGTCCGCATGGCAAGTGCTGATGATGCTGGTAAAGCAAAAGATTCTCTTAGTGGCCAACCTTTCCAAGGTAAAGCTCTCGTAATCGACTGGGCACGTACAGAACAGCGCGATCGTCCAATGGGCGAAAGACGCGAACGTCCAGCTGGCGGCGGCGAATTCAGACCACGTCGTGAAGGCGGTTGGGGTGGTAATGGTGGTGGCGATCGCGGCGAACGTCGTGAACGTGAACCACGTGGTGGAGATCGTGGCGGATACAACCGCTATTAATCTTTAGCAATTACCGCTAAAGTTAGCCGAGCAGCTGAAACTAGCTGCTTGGCTTCATTTTCAATTTTAATTTCCCACACTTGTGTACTTTTTCCTAAATGAAGCGGCTTCGCTACAGCTGTTACAAATCCCGTTTTTACCGCTCGTATATGATTGATATTGAGCTCTAGTCCCACGCATATCTTCCCCTTTTCGACCGAATAATTCGCTGCTGCACTTGCGACCGTTTCTGCTAAAGCTGCGGTGGCTCCCCCATGTACGATTCCCATTGGTTGGTTTGTTCTCCTGTCAACGGGCATTTTAGCGGTCATCGAATCGGCCCCTATAGCGATAAATTCAATTCCTAGGTGATCGCATAAGGTGCTTCGGCAACGGTGATTGATCTCTTCAATAGTAATAGAAGTTGTCCACATCTCGATCACCCCATTTTTAAAGGGATTCTATCATAGGAGTGTTTCTAAGTCTTAATTGTTTTTCGGTTCTTCCATGTACGAAAGGCGATTGCGAACATTAGAATGAGTGTCACTCCTCCGGTCACATACCCAAAGACCATCAAGGCATCATTCAGTCCCTGAATATAAGCTTGCGTTATGACATTTTTTACAATCGCCCCTTTTGCTAAAGCAGGGTTTGGAAATTTGTCATAGAGATTCTGAAAGGTCATTTTATAAGCGGGAAGTTGGGAATTGATCTGTTCTCCAAAACGGGCTGTATGAAAAATCGTCTGCCGAATGCTAAAGATAGCTAGTAGAGTTCCTCCATAAGTTCCTCCCACCTGTCTAAAAAAAGTGAGAAGGGTTGTTGCTGAGGTTTTAAGATCGGGAGGGACGTTGGCTAGGGCTAAAAGAGTTGTGGGGCCTAGAGCAAGTCCGATTCCAATCCCACGTATAAGAAGAATCGTAATGATTTGAGTATACCCTGTTAGCCAACTCAGCTCATTATTATAAAAATAACTGAAGATAAGCAGTATGAGTCCTGAAAAAGTGAGGAGCGGAATGGGGACGATTCTAGAGAGATAATTTGCAAACATGCTGAAAATTCCAATAGTGATCCCATATACCGCCGCAATTTTCCCAATCACAAACCTCTCGTAAGAGAGGCCATTTAGCATATATTCTACAGAGATAGATACACTCGCAAAGGTTGCCATCCCCAAAAGGAACATAGCAGCGATACTTAAGCTGAAGATGGGATCTTTAAACAATTGGAGAGGGATGAGGGGATTGGGATGCCGTCTTTCAATCACTAAGCAGCAAATCAGAGAAAAGGCTGCAGTGATAAATAGGAGGACGATATAAGGGGTTCTCCACCCTTCAGTAGTTGATTTCACCGGACCCATTGTGAGTCCAATTAGAAGACTTGATACAAAAAGGGCGAAAAAGAGAAATCCAAAAAAATCGAAAGGGGATTTATGGATCATTGGAATTTTCTTTCGAGAAAGCCAGCAAGAGACTGTTGTCAGCGCCCCAAAAGGGACTATAAGGAAAAAGATAGTGCGCCAACCTTCAAATTGTGCAAGGTACCCTGACAAAGGGACCCCACACCCAAGACCTCCCCCAAAAGCGAGCCCTATATAGAGATTCACGGCGAGTCCAACCTTTGCTTTTGACATGCTTTGGACGATTAAAGCAAGTCCTATAGGAAAAATAAATCCAGCTCCGACCCCCTCTAAGAAACGGGCTATTGCGATAGTGGGAAAATCGACCGCCAACGCTGCAAGCAAAGTGGCTCCAGTAAAAAGAACGACCCCATATGTGTACATCCGGTTGAATCCAAATTGATTTGCAAACCAATTTGCTGTAGGGACTGTTGTATTAACACCCAGCATATAAAGAGTCGTAAGCCAAATTGATTGGG
>CAYWDE010000030.1:9783-12170 GCA_964456885.1 uncultured bacterium
TAGTCCCTGAAGCGATCATTGTTGAAACCGCTGAGATAATCGTTAAGAACGTAGTTAGAATTACATTTATTGTAATATGGATTGGGTAGGCGGGATGCTCGTAGGAAAAAAAGCCTGGTCTGTTCATTTTGTCTTTATTTTGATTTCAGCCGACATTCCGGGGTAGAGGTAGAGAGGATTTTTAGTTTTTGGAATATCAAGCAGAATTTTAACAGGGACCCGCTGCACAATTTTTGTAAAATTGCCCGTTGCATTATCGGGGGGAATAAGCGAAAATTGAGAAGCTGCTGCCGCTCGGACGACAAATACGGAACCTGTAAAAGTTTGATCAGGGTAGGCATCAATGTGAATATTCACCTGATCTCCCGGTTGGAGATGGGCCACTTTCGTCTCTTCTAAGTTTGCTGTAACCCAGATGTTTTTTATATCGGTTAATCCGAAAAGAGGTTGTCCTATTTGAGCCACATCTCCTGCGACCACCCAACGCTTAGAGATCGCCCCATCGCGAGGAGCATAAATTTTTGTATGGCGCAGCAACTCCTCGATCACTCCCAATTTGGCTATCCCATTCACGAGATTGGCCTCAGCTAATTTATGATTAGCGGTAGCAAACTGGTAATCTTTTTCAATTTTATCAAAATCGATGTAGGAGATGATTTGATTATCGAATTCCTGCCTAGCAACGAGGTAGATGTCCCGCAATTTTTCCATCTCAATTTTCTGAAGCTTCACATTTTCCTGCAAAAGGGAGACATTTGTCAGCGCGTCCTGCTTTTGAGAGTTGTAAATGCTTTCATCGAGTTGACATAACAGCTGCCCCTCCTGAACTGCATCTCCTTCGTCGACGTATAGTTGAATGATGCGCGCTTCAATATCTGCGCTGATCGAGATTTGATACCCGTCTAGATAGGCGTCATTTGTCCAGACATATTGTCGCGTCTGAAAATACCAAGAGAAGCCTGCAATGGCTAAAAGAAAACACCCCAGAACGGTCAGGACTGTTTTCCAGGAAAGATTTCTTGAGGAAGTCTCGTTCACAATCACCTCTTTTATGGGTTTATTCCCTTTAGATTGGTCTTTTATTAAAAATCCCCTTCGCTATCTGGGAGGTAAACCCATAAATGAGATTTATCAACAATTTAGCTAAAAAATCCAGCCCAAATAAGGTAAGCTCCTACAAACAACCATGCCCATGTGAGAATTGTGTAGCCCGATTTGTTTGTTAAGTCTTTTGCGATTCGAGCGAAATTCTCAGGCCAAAATACCCTTAGGATCCCTTGTAAAACGAGGAACCATCCAAAGAGGGTAATTAATACAGGCCAAGCTGAGACCCAAATGTTGTGGCTCACTACAATTAAAAGGCCCAAACCTAAGCTGCAGAACCCAGTAAAAGTGATGAAGGAAGAGTGGCTTAAACTCTCCACCAAAGCTTTTTTTAAACGGACGTGATGGGTGAGCATAGCTAAACCAAGTAAGAAGAGCCAAAGTCCAAGGACTTGAGCATAAAAAATTGAAATACACATAGAGATAACTCCTATTTGACACCTCTATTCCTTTGTTTAACAAATATAGCTTTATTTATCTTCAAAAATTTATTTATATATCTCGAAGATCCAGATTTCTCTGGTGATCTCTTTTAATTGCTGTTTGTTAAAATAGATTATAAATTATTTATGTAATTGATTTTCCTCTCTTATGACCCTGTTCGTCGGTATTTGTAGTGGGGGAGAAGGGGGGGGCGTAAAAAAAATAACCTGCTTGCAAGGGTCTGAAAATAAATCCTCACCGATTTTTTCGAATATCTTGGTGGTTCGTAGACGAAGTTTCAAATGAATCTCGCTAAAATAATCGAAAAAATCGATCGAAAGTAAATTTAGAACACCCTCTCAGAATTTCCAGTCGTAAGCAAATCTCCTGTTCCTTTTGTAGTTGATGATAAGGCGTGCCTCATAAAGATATGCATCTGAGAAGTATGTGATTCGAAATAAGGGGCATAAGTATTAAGTCCCCTCCAAAATTAGGAGATAAATAGTGGCTGCTTTTTTCCCTGCTTCCCTTTTTTCTATCGCTAAAAAGGGGGGATTTTGCTTGAAAAATGGGGGTTTTTTAACCCTCTTTTTCACTTTCCTCCGATTTATTTTTTTTGTTTTCCATAGAGGAAATGGGCATTTATTTTGAAAAAAGTTGCACGAAATCTCGAACCTCAGGTATGTTATACCTTGTTCTTTTTCAACGAACTTGAAGAAGAAAGAGAGTAGCAAGACTGCTCAGAAATCTATCTAGATTGAAGGTCCTCAAAAAGTACATTTTTTTGAGTGATTCAGTGACGATATTTTGACAGTAGAAGAAGAGAAGAATGTTTAGAAATGAACAAGCTTGTGTAAGGT
>CAYWDE010000031.1:0-12058 GCA_964456885.1 uncultured bacterium
CTGGTAAGATCAGCTTTTGGGTATCAAAACGGACTCTTTCACATGTGATCGCTGTAAGGGGGGCTCTTTTCTTTAACCGATTCACCCAATTTAGCAGGGTTTCTACTCTATGGCGTAAAGAAGGAGGAAGCCATCCAGAAGGTTTGGCTCGATTTGCATAGCGGGGAGCGCGGTAGCGCAATTGAGACCGTCTCCGTCTTCGCTTACCCGCACGAACTTGCAATGCATCGCGGATCATAGATCCACGGTGAGTCAATTCCATTAAAGAGAGTACTACCTGTTTTTCAGTATCTTCTCTTACAAGGGCAATGCCTGTAACCTTGCTTCCAGGATCGATTTTACAGCGTAAAGGCTGTTTTGCGCTTTCCTGAGCTGTCCGGTTGACAAGTCGAATAGTAAAAGGGTACACAGAATGAATCTTCGCTTTTCTCCTTTTTAACAAAAGCCTAGCCCGTTTTTCAGTGCACGGCATCAGCGGTTCATGATGTTTGTCTAATACAAATACTGCCATAATTCTCTAAAAATTACCCTTACGGGCCTTGTAACGGAGCCTTTCCCACCCCAAAGAACGAAGGGTTCTTCGAGGACCCCGGGTCGGCTCGCTCCCCTCGGGAATGTTGTAACACGGCATCACGCAGCAATCCGTTTCGTCCTTACCCAATCGGTTGTCTGCAACCGCTGCTTCCAGAGTCCGGAGCTGAGGAAGCACTCCGGAGTGGGTCTTAAACCTTGTTACAACGTAGCGGATTGGTTACCGCTTTCCCTGGTCAACCGGGCTTGTTAGCCTCCTTCCAAGCTTCTCCCTTTAGGGAGGGGTGGTTGACTTAAGCGACTATACGAAATTGCACTTTTTAAACGCAAATCATTCACATATTCGGGTGCATTTACCCCTAGCCACTCCTCAAGTCGTTGGACAAGATTTTCTATCTCCTGTCTTCTCATTTCCGGATTAGGGGAAATTTTGTGGTAATTTCCAAAATCAAGCTCGACCGCTTGCTCCCCTAAAAATCCAAAATTGGGGCCCAGGTTTGGATCTGAATTCCGGATATTAAGCGACGATCGATTGATGAGCAGTTGCAGAAATGAATCGAGAAGGCGACCCATTTTTTCTGGATCTTCTCTAGCAGCCAGTAATGTCTCTTTAAAAGAGGCCACCTTTCTTTGGAGGACAAACCTGTACTGATCGAGTGGGACCTCATATTTTCTACCTGCTTGCAATTCGATGACAGGAAGCTGTCGTTGAGTCAAGTTCAAATGACAGTAGATCACTTGGGTAAAAGGGCTCGCCTCTGTGTAGGCAAGATGCGTTGCATTGAACGTTTTTTCCAATTTGTCGACTAAGCTTTGCTTCGGTTTTTTTTTGAACCAATTCTTGCAATTGTGCAGAAGGGGGAAAAGGGACCGTTTATAACGGAACAGTTTTAGGACATATTTCCCATCTTGAGAGGCAAAAACAGTCGATTGATTCCCATGAGCAAAGTAGAGAAAAGGTTGATTCAGAATGGAGAGGAGTTCTTCTTGAGGAGCCGGAGTTTCCCATTTTGGATTAGAGGGGTACCGATCGATGTAAGTAGGCGGGAGCTTGAAATCCCGTTTCATCAGTGTAGGGATGCTTAAGAATAGGGCCGATAGCAAAAGAAGCCTAATCCATCTCATCGCATCCTCACAAAGCTAGGTAAAGAGAGGAGCAAGACTACAGCCATCGGACTTAAGATCGCCACATAAGAGGGGAGAACCTGATTTTCTCCCAGGATTAACATCCCATCGAGAATCACTTTTAAAGCAATTAATGTGAAAATTGAATAAGCGGCGACGAGAAAAATCGGTTGATTGCGCGAATAGCGCATCGCAATGGGCCCCAATGCAAAAAGGACGAGAAACGGCATTAGGGGGACGATTAATTTATAATAGAGATGGGAAAAAACAATCCGCGCATCTGCAGGATAGGAACAGGCTTGCAAAAGGAGGGTTGAGATCGACCGACTCTCATAAGGGACAAACCGGTGTAGAACAATCTCCTCGTTCCAGGGGAGTTCTGAAAAATTTTTGATTAGAAAACTCTCCCCCTTCTCAAACTGCTTCAATCCATTTCGGGTTAAATGGTTCACGTAGTAGCCGTCGAGGGTATCTGTCTTAAGCGTTTTCATATGCCAAATATCTTGTTCCGTCCTTACCCAAAAAACGTCAAAAAGCTCTTTTTTCTCTTTTTCAAAGCTTTGATAGATCAGCTCAGATTCATCTTCTAAAGAGACGGTAAAAAGTGGGGTTTTCTGCACTTTGTTTTTTTTAGTTTTGTGAGAGGATTTAAAGGTGCTCGCCAGCTCTTGAGCATCGGGAGAAAACCATTGGCTATTGAGATAGCAGAGAAGAGAGAGAAACCCGGCAAATACAAAAAAGGGGGAGAGGAGCCTTTTTTTAGAAATTCCGGCCATTTGTAAGGCGACGAGCTCTCTCCCTGTATTGAGCTTAATGAGGATCCGCATCACTGCCAGTAGAAAAGTCAATGTGAAAAAAAGGTCTAGAAGAGAGGCAAAGCTGTGCAAATAAAAAAGGGTGATCTCTGAAAAAGAGGATTTAGAGAGAAACCGGACTCCATGTGCAGAGAGATCAATAACAATATAAATCGCAAGGAGACAAACAAGGAAAAAAGAGAAGGTTTTGGTCAGCCGTTTAAAGAGGTATTTCTGCCAGATTTTCACGTTCGCCCTCTTGAAATTCGATAGAGGTGGATACTTGAGCTAACCCAGATAAAAGGGTGGGGAATTAAAAAAGCGAGAAGTGCTAGAAAAGGGTGGGTTTTTAACTCTTTTGCCATTAAGTAGCTCATCAAGACAGAAAGGGTCAGGAGGAGCGCGAAAAGGAGATTTTTTTTCGAGGGGGTTCTCCCTTCCTCAATCCCGAAAGCGCAGCCGAGAAGAGTGAAGCTAAAAGCGGCTAAAGAGAGGGAGAGTCTTCTCAACATTTCAATCCGAGCTGTTTTCTCTTTTTTGCTGAGGGTCAACATTTTTAAGTTCAGCGCATTGATGTCGAGTCTAGGGCGGTTTTTCTTTAGAGCTGTAGAGAGGAGGGGGGCCGCAGTAGACATTGTAGTTTGGTTTTCAATGACAAGGGTATCAAATCCAGTATCCCCATTGATATAGGAAATGACAGCCAAATTTTTTCCGATCAATTCCTCTTTTTCGATCCATAGTTTCTGAGCCGAGAGGAGGCTTAATCTTTTTGTGCTCTCATTGGGAACAATTAAGGTAAGATCTTTGATTGTTTCGTCATCTTTAACCTCCATATCTAAAAACGCATGTCTGATTTTTACCAGCTTTTGCCTTTGAAGGAGTAGGAGCGGATTCTGAGTCGTCTCATGGTAAATCCACATCTTTGCCTCTCTTCGGCAATAGGGGGCGATTTCTGCGCAAAGAGAAAAATTGAAAATTGACAAGAGAAGTGAGATCGCAAGGAGGGGGGAAATAATCTTCCAAAGACTTATCCCACAAGCTCTTAAAGCGGTCAATTCAAACGATCTACTCAAACTCTGAAAAAGGAGCAGGGAGGCGATTAAACTTGAGATGGGAATTGCGATCGGCAAAATGGTTGGAATCTGGTAAAGTATAAACAGTCCGGTCTTTCCAAAATCGCCACTCAAAGCAGCTACTCGGGCGATATCTTTAAAGCGGGAAACGATCAGCACAGCGATGAACGTGCAGACAGAGAGTGAAAAAACGCGGGAGTAACTTTGCAAGGCGTAGCGCCACAGAATCGGCATATAACGAGTTTAGCAGATGAGTTTCTGCAACGCAATTGGGATCGGAGCAAGCCTTTATTGCTCGGCTATTCAGGGGGCCCCGACTCGAAGGCGCTCCTCTACGCCCTTTTAGAATGTGGTGTCACTCCCCATATTGCTCACGTCGATCACGGTTGGCGCGAAGAGAGCCAAGAAGAGGCAAGGAAAATCAGAGAAGAAGCAGAGCAACTCCAATGCCCCTTCTATTCGGTCCGGCTAGAGTTAAAAGAAAAAAAAGAAGATGCAGCAAGAAAGGGGAGGTTTGCCTTCTTCTCCTCCCTTGCTCCCCAATTTAGCGCTCTTCTCCTCGCCCATCAAGCAGATGATCTGGCAGAGACTGTATTGAAGCGGATCTTGGAAGGGGCTCATATCGCTAACTTAAGGGGAATGGAACCCGTAAGCTACCAATATGGGATGCAAATCTTCCGCCCTTTTTTAAATATAAGACGATCTGAAATCCTCCAATTTCTTCAGGAGCGCTCTTTACATCCGATCATTGATCCCTCCAACTCTGATCCCATTTATTTAAGGGCACGAATGAGATTAGAGATTTTCCCTTTTTTAAACGCCACCTTCGGAAAAGAGATTACTGAAAACCTCGCTCTATTATCTCAAAGATCTTTAGAGTTTAAGCAATACCTCGATCGGCAGATCCAAAATGTTCCAGTTCAAAAAGGGCCGTGGGGTACGCTGGTCGATCTAAATGGACTCGATGTAGTTGAACAGAGGCATCTGATTCAGAAAATAGGGAGGGATGAGTCTCTTAGTTTTTCTCGAGAGGTGCTTGAAACCCTTTTAAAATGGGTGAATGGGCGGGAAAAATCAAAATATTTAAAGGTCAAAACAAGAAAATTTTTAGTTGACGAGGGGCGGCTCTGGGTCTTTTCTTTAGACTCAAAAGACTAAAGATCAGTTTTCTAAAGATAACCGCAAGACAATTTATTGTTTTTTTGTTATGAGGACAATTCCAGGGCTTTCTTCTTGTACCGCACTGGCACTTTACTAAAACGTGAAAAAGTGGTTTAATTAACCTGTTTCGAACAATATATAACGTAAACAAAACAAGGCGTTTATGGCCAAAATGAGACCAGATCCGAAAAAAGCTTTCCCAGGGGGATATTTCCTCTTTGTAATGGGGGCTATCTTAATCATCCTCGGAGTGCAGACTTTTACTTCGAGCACCATAGGGAAAGTCTCTTTTAGCCATCAAGCTGAACATTTGACTAACTTAAATTTGACCGTTCCTGAAGAGAATCGGAAGATTGCACAAAATGAAAACTTGGTGACCTTTACTGGCCGCTTTCGTGAAAGATTACCTGAAGAGAGTTCCGAGCGCTACCGGTACCTGGAGCTGCTCGACCGGAACCATGAACTAAAAAGTAAAGCGGCCCGCCTAAGCGCAGAGCTAGATGTTTTACAGAAAAACGTCCAAGATTCAGCCGATCTTTATCTCCATTTGACAGGTCAGTCGATTTCCCGTTCTGGATATACTATAGTTAGCCCCGTTTACGATGCCCCAACGCGCGAAGCGGCGATCGTATTAAACACCCTAACAAACCGGGAAGTAGTGAGCCTTCCCCTTGTGCAAAAAACCTTGAATCTGGCTCAACAGGCTCAAACTGTTGAGAGCGTAGAAACGGTCGCAAGAGAGCTCCGCGATTGCGTTGCCCTTCTCCGGTCCCCAGCACTCGGAATTGGGAACGAGTCGATGAAGCAAGAGTTAAAAACAATTGCTGGCCAACTATCTGCTTCTGGCGACGACTCTGTAGAGTCGCAGCTCCGTACCTATCGGAATATATTCAACCGATTAAACTCTTTAGTCACCAATCTAGGTAAAGAGACCGACGGGGTCCGTCTCACTTCATTGAGGAGTGTTCGGAATTATATTGAGCAATTAGAACAATTTACCCAAGTTTCTCAGGAATTAGAGCGGGATGAAGCTCTTCTCGAAAAAGCGAGAAATAAAGTTGCTTCAGCCATCTGGTTCTTCAATAACCAAGAGCTCTCTACCCGCGCTTTGGAAAAACAAGATCCAGAAGTGTTTGGCCACTGGTTTGCCCAAGCAAAAGAGGAGTGGGCCTCTTTTGAAGACAATAAAGGGCTCAATTACAGAGCTCCCGATCAACCGCGCAATGTAGTCCTTGAAAAAACATTCAAAAGCCAAGAGCCGCCACCCAATTATTTTAGCTACTTATTGACCGTCTTGCCAGTGATGCTCGTGATCCTTTTCCTCTACTTCATCTTCTCTAGACAGATGAAAGGGGTGGGTTCTTCTGCGATGAATTTTGGTAAATCGCCAGCAAAATTGATGACTAAAGAGACGAATAAAGTCACCTTTAAAGACGTTGCTGGAGCCGAAGAGGCGAAAGAAGAGTTGAAAGAGATTGTCGACTTTCTAAAAGATCCGCAAAAATTTACCGCCCTCGGCGCCCGCATTCCGAAAGGGGTTCTCCTGGTAGGCCCCCCTGGGACAGGGAAAACTCTCATCGCTAAAGCTGTCGCTGGAGAGGCTGACCGCCCCTTCTTTTCGATCTCTGGATCAGATTTCGTAGAGATGTTTGTCGGGGTTGGTGCAAGCCGGATCAGAGATATGTTTGATACTGCGAAGAAAAATGCCCCTTGCATCATCTTTATGGATGAGATCGACGCGGTCGGCCGTCACCGTGGCGCAGGAATCGGGGGTGGACACGATGAGCGGGAGCAGACGCTAAACCAACTCCTCGTGGAGATGGACGGCTTTGACACCAAAGAGGGTGTGATTCTAGTCGCAGCTACCAACCGCCCAGACATTCTCGATAAGGCCCTTTTAAGACCAGGCCGCTTCGACCGGCGTGTTGCGCTTGACCTCCCAGACATCAAAGGGAGACTCGAAATTTTAAAAGTTCATGCCCGAAAAATCAAGATGGATGGATCTGTTGATCTCGGGGATGTAGCTCGTAATACTCCAGGAGCCTCTGGCGCTGATCTTGAGAATATCCTCAATGAGGCAGCTCTCCTTGCAGCCCGTTTAGGGAGATCTGCAGTGACCGGTTCTGAAGTGCGCGAAGCGACAGATAAGGTCCGCTACGGCAAAGAGCGGCGCAGTCTTGAGATGGATCAAAATGAGAAGCTCACGACAGCCTACCACGAATCTGGCCATGCGATCACTGGGCTCATTGTGAAATATAGCGATCCTGTCGATAAAGTGACGATTATTCCTCGTGGATTTTCGCTTGGCGCGACCCACTTTATGCCGACGAAAAATCGGCTCAGCTACTGGAAGAAAGAGGTTCTCGATAAGCTCGTTGTCCTTATGGGCGGAAGAGCTGCTGAAGAGATCTTTGTAAAGGATATGTCCTCAGGGGCTCAACACGATATCATGCAGGCGACTAAAATCGCCCGCAGCATGGTGTGTGAATGGGGGATGACAGATAATCTGGGTACAGTTGCTTATGATGAACGGACCGAGTCGGGACAGTACCTAGGGCAGTCTGGGTATCATGAGAAGAACTACTCCGATGAAACAGCAAAAGCGATCGATAAAGAGGTCCGGGAGTTGATTGATGCAGCCCACTCTCGTGCTCTAGAGATCCTCGAGACAAATAAAGATAAAGTGCAGCTCATGACCGACATGTTGATGGAGTTTGAAACCCTCGACGCGACAGATGTGAAGGAGATCATGAGTGGTAGTTGGAATGTCGAGACTAAGAGAGAACGGGTAAAAACGGCTGAAGAGCTCCAAATTAAGACCCCTCCAGCCCCCCCTTCACTCCCACTTCCGATCCGTCCAATTATTCCACAAGAGCCTGACGCTCAAGGCGCTTAAGTTAAATTCTAGCACTCTTGACAAGAGAGTGCTAGACATAATTCCGCCCCATTTAGTATACTCCAAGGTATATGCGAAAACGCATAAAAAAGGAGAAATACTATGTCACTTGCAACACTCTTTCAAGAAGTAGAAAATGCATTCCGCCCAACAGGCGTTAGACTTTCAGAAAAAGAAGATTCTTATATTCTGGAGGCGCTAGTCGCTGGGGTGAAACCAAAAGATATTGAGATCGCCTTTGAAAAAGGGGCCTTAACGATCAACGCTAAGTCGGAAATGGGATATAACTATTCTTACTTAGTCCCCTTTGAAGGGATCCAGATCGATGAGAACACTCTTCCTGAAGCGGTAGCGGAAGAGGGGATTTTAAAACTTACGATCCCAAAACCAAAAGCGGCAAAACCTCTTAAAATTGCTGTTAAATCTTCTTAACCCTCTTAAGGCCCCCGATTTCCGCCGGGGGCCTTTTCCCTTTCCGATAAACAGATTCCTTTGTACTATCCTTCTCAATTTTCTAACCGAGGAGGAGTTATGAGTTTGCCCGTTCAGAGAGGTAACGATTGCCCTAAATGGGATGTAGAAGAGACCTTTTCTGAGTTTCAAGATACCCTTTCTCATCGTGTAAGAATCTCTCGAGGTACTGATCGAGATGAGAGTCTGATCGCTCTGTTTAACCATCTAGTCTCTCACCCTCTTCTTAAGAGCCGATCTGCTCCTACCTTCAATTCTAATCCGGAAGAAAATGGGAGAAAAGTCTCTGTTTGGATGGGGGAGAATCGACAGGTTTTAGCTCAAATCGAGGATTTAGATCTAGAACAGCTAGAGTTAACCCATCTCCCTTCAGAGATGGAGCTGTTACAAAATCTAACCACTCTTAAACTTAACAATAAGATCCGCTCGATTGCAGAAAATCTCCGTTTCCCAAAACTCACTCTCTATTGTGAAGGTGTTCTGATCGATCCAGAACTGGTAGAAAGGGGTCCTTTGGAAGTGTTGCGGATAGCGCTTAAACGAGGCCCCTTAGAACCGCAACTGCAAAAATGGAGAGATCGAGAGAGGGCTATTTATTGCATTCATACTAATACCCCTTTTCCTCCTGATATCGCCCATTTAGAACCGCCCCCTTCTGATGCTTGCTCTATCTTATGAGAGTGCTCTCCAGGCAAAGGGGAGTGCTCAGAAGGATGAGCTAGGTCATTTCGATTGGAATCCCCATTTGTTGTAGGACTGCAGCAAGCGGAGTGTTGTCGATTTTAAATGTGAAGAGCTGTGATATCATCCCTTCGGGTATGGGGGTGGTGATCTCCGAATTTTCAAGATAAAGAGCGTTTAAATTGGGAAAAGAGGTCTCTTCAGGAAAAGAGGTGAATTTGGTTTTTTGGAGAAAAAGCCCCTGAAGGCGGGGAGCCTCTAATCCTCTAGGAAACTCTTTAAGGGGGGTGTTTGTTAGGTAAAGAGCTACTAACTTTGGGAATTTCAACCCGCTGTTCAGATATTTAATTTGGGTCCCTTCAAGAATAAACATCTCTAATTCTGGAAGATCCAAATCTGGTGAGACTCCAACCATCGGATTATTTGAGAGAATTAAAGAATGTAAATTTCTAAAAAAATTTATTTCTGAGGGGAGGTAGGTTAGGCCCAATCCTACAAGATTGAGCGAAGTGAACTGTTTAGACAACCCATCCTCATTTTGGCTCATCCAGTTACGGATCTCTTCTGCTCTTTTAGTTAGATCGGAATCGAGTAAGGGGAGGCTCTCTTCGGGTAAAGTTTTTGCTAAGTGGTTAAACAGTTTAATTAGATTTTTATCCTTAACAGCTTGGACAAGGGAGGAGAGGGGGAGATTTTGAATATGACTCTCCTCTTCCTCTGCTGCAAATCTGATTGATTGGTAAAGTTCTTGAACTTTTCTTACCGAAGATTCGTCTGTGTAGGGGATAAAATTTCTTACAGCTGGATCTGTAATATCTAAAAATACGCGGCAAAGCGTTTCAGAAATATCGTTGCTTATGTGATCTGTCCAGTTTTGAAGAATCGACTCTCTAATGCACCGTTCAACATAATTACAATTAATTGAAGACATAATATTCCTTTTTATTTTATATATTATGCTCTTTTTTGGTATAAAAAGGTGGATGTTTTTTTGTTTATTTTTAAGACGCAGATTTTAGGCCTTTAATTTTTTTTTAAAATCAAAGGCCTATTGAAGAGTATTACTAGATTGAAATAGATTTTAATCTCTTTTTTTAGGGAAAAAGGCCATAACAACCCCGATCCCCATCAAAACAATCCCGCCGATCTTCAATGCATTGGAGATAAATTCATATTTATCTATCTCAGATTGACCTGCATCGATTTTTTTCTGAGCCGATTTTGTGATCTGTTTTCCAACTGGATCGGTATATTTAGACATAGAAAATACCGAATCTATCGTTTTAACAGAGCGCTTACCACTCTCTAGCTCTTGTTTCCCCTCAGTCACCTGTCCAGCGATATAGTTTGAGGAAAATAACATAATGGCACCGACCAAAATAAGTACTATTCCTAAATTTTTCCGATTCATAAAGACCCCTCTTTTTTTCTTTCAATTTACTAAAATAGGTTTAATTGTCAAAAAAACTTTACCTAAAAATCGATATTGCCTATTGTCCTCCCTCTTGTTTTTAAATGGTAGGAGGTTTTATGTTAAAAAAAACAGCTCTTTTCTTCCTGATACTCCCTTTTTGTTTATCTGCTTTTTCAGATAGAGATGTTCCAAAGGAGAAGATCTATGTTCAGTTGGAAGATCTTGTTTTTGAACCCGACGGGATTTGGTTTAAGGAGCAGATGGGGCCTGTACGGATGGGTACTGAAGCTTTACGGGTCGACTCTTTTGGCTATTATGTGGAGAAACAGGAGCAAAATTGGGTTTGCCCCAAATGCGCTTATTTAAATAGACGCCCCTATCCTAGACATTCTTGTGTGAATTGCGGCTGGCCTTACGATTGATATATATGGGCGATCCGTTGAAAAAACCGGATCGCCTTTTTTGATTATTTGGAAAATTTTCCGATTTTCGGCTCGACGAGTGCGATGAGATCTTTTGAATTCATAATGATCGATTCAGTGGTGAGTCCGCAGTTAAAAGCAGCTCTCTCATTTTTTACGATCTCTACATCATAATAATTATCGAGATTGAGGAGATGGCCGAAAGGGGGGACTCCACCGATCTGAAGGCCAAATCGCTCCTGAATTACAGCCGGATCTTCAAATTCACATTTTTCGCCGACGACTTCTGCTACGGCTTTCATGTCGACTTTGAGATGGGCGGGGATGTTAAACTGGTAGTTTTTTTTCGTATTTTTCCCTCGGAGGATGAGCGCTTTGACCCCCTCTTCCATTTTGATTTGCCGAACCCGGGCTGAATCTTCTGAAGTGGGGGTTGGTTCGTGAATCCGGTGGTCAAACTCCAGTTTTTTCTGATGTAGCTGGTGGATGATTTCGTTCCGGATGTTTTCTCCGCCGAAGAAGATTTTGGCCTTGATCCGGTTCCCCGCAATCCTTTTTTTATCAGAGGGGAAAAGAGAAACTTCCCGGATGTTTTTTAGCTTGAGAAGGGTCATCGTGAGCCTCTCTAGCCCCATTCCAAAACCGCCGTGGGCTGGCATCCCATATTTGAAGATGCTCAGGTAGTCGGTAAAATTGGAGGGGTCCATCGATTTCATCAAGATCCCTTCAACCATCGAATCGTAGGTGTGGCGTCTTTGGCCCCCAGAGGTGATCTCGGTCCCTGCGCAGAGGAGATCGAATGTGTTGGTCAGGTCGGGATCGTTCTCTTTAGGGTAGGCATAGAAGGGTCTTTTAGAGGTTTTCCAGTCAATCACAAAGACAAGGTCTGTTCCGAACTTCTCGCGAGACCAAGCGCAAAGCTCCCTTTCGGCAGCGGGGCTGAGGTCTGGCTCTTGCCGCTCATCAATTCCGGTCCGCTCAAAATAGATGGTTTGTGCTTCGGCGAAAGTGAGGCGGGGAAAGGGGACGTTTTCTGGAGCTTGGATGATCTGATGATTGAGGGTCTCCAGCTCTGTTTGGCAGTGTTGGTGCACATATTTGAGGATGAATTTAATACACCCCTCTTGGACATCCATGATCTCTTCCCACCGATTGAAGAACCCCATCTCAAACTCAAATTGCTTCCCTTCTGAAAGGTGGCGGGAAGTTTGGGAGGGTTCTGCACGGAAAAAAGGCATGAGGGCAAAAACCCGTTCGTTAACGCCGACCATGATCTGTTTGTAAAGCTGGCTACTTTGGGCAAGGGTCGCTGTATACCCAAAATAGTCGACGTTGAAAAACTCGGCTCCCCCTTCTGAAGAGGCTCCAATGATATTGGGGGCAAAATATTCTGTCGCTTGCACTGTATCGTGCATATAGAGGCGATAAGCGTGGGTGATCTCCGCTTGAATGCGGAAAATCGCCGCCAGCTGCCGATTCCGGAGGGCGAT
>CAYWDE010000032.1:0-4457 GCA_964456885.1 uncultured bacterium
TTCTTTTTTGAACTCCATCAGCTCCGCTTCGTCGTAGATGAATTGGAGTTTATCGCCCAGAGAGACTTGATACTGTGGATACCGATCACCCTGCTTAGCAGAAACGAATTCACGGAAAGGGACCCCTTTTCGCTCAATCGCGCTAATGAATGTCTCCACATCCATGATGAGATCCATTAGCTGAACAGTCTCTTCTTTATCGTACGATTTTTCAGAACCGGCTCGACGGACTAAAATATCGCTTAAACCGAGCTTCAACAGGTATTCATCCATCTCTCTCTCAGAGTGGATATATTGGCTCACCTTCTTACGGGTCACTTTAAAGAGTGGAGGACGGGCGATATAGATATAGTTATGCTCGACGAGGGCCGGCATGTGGCGGTAGAAGAAGGTCAGAAGCAGAGTTCTGATGTGAGATCCGTCCACGTCGGCGTCCGTCATGATGATGATTTTGTGATAGCGGAGCTTTTCTAAATTGAAATTCTCTATCCCAATCCCACATCCTAAGGCTGCAACCATCGCGCACACCTCAGTATTCTGGAGGATTTTCTGAATCCGAGCTTTTTCAACGTTCAAGATTTTACCGCGGATAGGCAAAATCGCCTGGAATCTCCGGTCTCTCCCCATTTTTGCAGAGCCGCCCGCAGAGTCTCCCTCAACGATATAGATTTCGCAGAGTTCTGGATCCCGCTCTTGGCAGTCGGCGAGCTTCCCTGGAAGACGGGCGCTATCTAAGGCGGTCTTTCTCAAGGTGAGATCACGCGCCTTTTTCGCCGCTTCCCGGGCTTGGGCAGCAATGACCGCTTTTTCGACGATCAATTTGGCAATCGCTGGGTTTTCATCGAGATAGGTGGTCAGCCCCTCCCCTACGATCACCTGGGCGATCCCCGCCACTTCATTATTACCAAGCTTCTGCTTTGTCTGCCCTTCGAACTGGGGATTTGGAACTTTTACAGAAATTACAGCGCTTAAACCCTCACGCATGTCGTCTCCGCAGACAGAGATCTTATCTGCTTTGACAAGACTATTGGTTTTCATGTAGTTATTGAGGACCCGAGTGAGAGCGGTAGAAAAACCGGTTAAATGGGTCCCCCCTTGCCGAGTCGAAATATTGTTGACATAGGAGTAGATATTTTCGGTGTATGTGTCGTTCCATTGCATCGCAACTTCAAACTCAACAGGACCGTCAACACCCTCTTTCACACCATGGAAGTAGATCGGTTTGGGGAAAAGGGGGATTTTACCCTCATTTAAATAGGAGACAAAAGATGAGAGCCCCCCTTGATAGTTGAATCGGACAGCTTCCCGATTCGGGTCCCTCTCATCTTGGAAGAGGATCGTGATCCCCTTATTTAAAAAGGCGAGTTCTCTCAACCGTTTTAATAAGATGTCATAATCGTATGTTGTGACAGAAAAGATCTTCTCATCGGCCCAGAATTCAACCTTGGTTCCCCGTTTCGCTGTCTCGCCGAGCTTCTTCAACGGGCCCATCGGTTTGCCCCGTTCAAAAGTCATCTCGTAAACGTGCCCATCTTTATGGATAGTGGCGACCAGTTTTTTAGAAAGAGCATTAACGCAAGAGACTCCGACGCCATGTAAGCCTCCAGAGACCTTATAGGTCCCTTTATCGAACTTACCGCCAGCATGTAGAATGGTCATAACCACTTCGAGAGCGGTCACATCGCGCCCTTGTTTTTTGGACTCATTTGGATGGACTCCAATAGGAATTCCCCGTCCATCGTCCTCTACAGAGACGCCACCATCTGCATGCAATGTGACGACGATCTGAGTGCAATAACCTGCTAGAGCTTCATCAATACTATTATCGACCACCTCGTAAACAAGCTGATGGAGACCGTTGGTGTGCGTATCGCCGATGTACATCCCGGGACGCTCCCGCACCGCTTGAAGACCTTCCAAGACGGTGATCGAACTCGCATCATATTTTTTATCTTCAGCCATTGTCGTCATTCTCTTTTTACCCCACCCGGAACATCAGATTCCGGATTGAAAATTTCTCTTGAAGCCGGCTTAAAAGGCGCGGTCGTTCATGTGCCACTAGTAAACTGTAGAGAGTAGAGCTTTTTACTTTCACCGTCAAGACTCCATCTATAAATGAAACTGGCTCCGTTAACGGGGCCATTTTTTCTCCTATGAGATCTCGCCAAAACTGGAAGATCTCTTCCCTTGGATCTTTCACTTTTTTCCCCAAATCGACCATCATTTCTGGCAGCAAATCGCCAATTTTTTTAGCCGGATTTTGGGTTCCGCTATAGTTCCTAGGGGTGCGAGGTTTCATGTAAAAAAACTCCAAACTAAACAATAGCAAAAAAAGATCTCAAATTCAATCAAAAAGGGATCAAATTAAAAAAAGAAATTACTGACGCCCCAAGCGATCACAAAATAGATTGTCATCGAAAGAAAATCGTTGAAAGCGGTGATGATTGGCCCCGCGGCTATAGCCGGGTCGACCCCTATGCGCGAAAAAAATAGGGGTGAGAAGACGCCGAGGAAAGTTCCCGCAAAACACCCGCCAATTAAGCCGATACTAATGATGGCTGAGACGGCCAAAGGGGTAGAGGAGCTGAGGGCATTGCCAGTGAGAAGCCCAAGGCAATAGACAATAACGCCACAGGCAACTCCAAAAACGGCCCCTGTAAAAAGTCCGCTAAGAAGCTCTTTAGTGATGGTTTCTTTACGGCTTCCTGCAGAAAGACCCCCCATCGCCATCAGACGGACGAGAACCGTACTGCACTGGAGACCAATATTGCCTGACATCCCTGTAATCAGCGGGACGAAGAAGAGTGCAAAAGTGAGGATCCCCCCTTCATGCTTCTGGAAGGAGGACATAACGCCGACGTTAAGCAATCCAGCAAGAAGAGTGACAAAGAGCCAGGGAGCGCGGGCGACAAAACGGCGTAAAATAGGATCGTGCGAAGTGAATTTTTCATTGATACCAGCCATGAGGGCGATCGTCTCATCAGCGAGATCTTCCATCGCTTCGACAATATCTTCGTGGGCAATTACACCGATCAGCTCATTATCGATATCGACAACAGGGAGGGAGGAGATTTTATACCGCTCCACGAGATCGATCACCTCTTCACGAGTGGCGTCAACAGTCACTTTATGAAGGACAGGGCGCATCACCTCTCTTAAAGGGGTGTAATCGGGGTTGATCATCATATTTCGGGCTGGGACAACTCCTTGGAGCTCTCCCGCATGATTGAGGATGAAAATCCCTTTTGTAAAATCGATCCTTGGGTTGTCCCGAATATAGACCGCTGCATCCCCAATGGTCATATCCATCGTGAAGGCGAAGAATTCTGAGGTCATGAGCCGGCCGGCGCTCTTCCTATCGTGCTTTTTCAGCTCTCGGATCCGGTTGGCTTTCTTCGAATCGATCAGGTCCATTAAACGGCGGAAACGGCGCTCAGGCATATCTTCAACGACCCAAACAGCCTCGTCGGTCGGCATCCGATCGAAAATTTTCTTCAATTCAACATCATCGAGCTGACGGAACAGGGCTAGGCGGGTGTCGCTATCTGTATTGACTAAAAATTTAATTTTATCGTCCCGATTAGGGAGATTTTCGTACAGGACGGGACGGACGTTGGGGGGTAAATGGCTAGCTGCGTAAGCGAGGTCAATCGGAGAGTGCTCGCAAGCAATTTTTGCGATATCGTGGAGGCGAACTTTCGAGGTCTGCTTATGGAATGCTTTTTCTAATTTTTCCTTGAGCAGGTCATCGATACGGCCAGTCTGGGATTCTTCTTCTTGCTCGTCCATTTTAGCTCCCAATTCAAATGACCGCTCCTCGGCCATATTGTAAAGCAATATGAGCGGGGAGTGACCATTTAAGAACGGAATAGACTATACCCCATACTTTCATTTATCTCTAGAAATTAAATGTTATTTTGTCTAAGCTTGGCTCCCATATGCACGACCCAGAAAAAATACGCAATATTGCGATCATCGCCCACATTGACCACGGGAAGACAACCCTTCTCGACAACCTTCTCAAACAAGGCCACATTTTCAGAGACCACGAGAAAATTCCAGAAAGAGTGATGGATAGTTACGACCAGGAAAAAGAGCGGGGCATTACGATCTTCGCAAAGCACACCTGCGTCAACTATAAGGACTACAAAATCAACATCATCGACACCCCTGGCCACGCAGATTTTTCGGGCGAGGTGGAGCGGGTATTGGGAATGGTCAATTGCGTACTTCTCTTGATCGATGCCCAAGAAGGTCCTATGCCTCAGACCCGGTTCGTCCTCTCTCAGGCGCTTAAAATGGGTCTAAGACCTATTGTTGTGTTAAATAAAATCGACCGTCCCCACGCCAATCCCGATCGGGCGCTCAACCTCGCTTTCGACCTCTTTTTGGAACTCGGCGCGAACGATGAACAGCTCGATTTTCCTTATATCTACGCATCAGGGGTAAACGGGTTT